>NZLH01000204.1 GCA_002694155.1 Pusillimonas sp.
CGAACTCACCAAGGCACGCTTAACCGAGGGCGTTATCACAACGGGGCGTGCGTCATGCACACCCCACACCCTTTATGTACTGGATGAGCCCACCGTCGGGCTGTCGATGGCCGACGTTGAAAAGCTGATTCATGTGCTGCACCGCCTGGTTGAAGCGGGTAACACCGTGGTGGTCATTGAACACAACCTGGACGTCATTGCCGAAGCCGACTGGATTGTGGATATGGGCCCCGAAGGCGGCGCGAACGGCGGTCGTTTGGTTGAAAACGGCCCCCCTGAAGCGATTATGAAAATTGCCGAGCGGTCGCACACGGGACAGGTATTAAAAACGTTTATGGCGACGTAACGAAAAGACTAGCTTGGCGCAGGGATACATCGCCTAAGATTTGGTGTTTTTCTTCAGTACCTGTTGTATGGCATCATTTGCCGCAGCCAAACCCATGGCTGCGGTTAATGCCATTGCAGAACCATAGCCCGCGCAAGACAACCCTTGCAGCGCCTCGGCCGGCGCTTCAGCCTCCACCCAGGCAGCCGGCAACACCGCGGGCTGGTCAAACCAAATAACGCGCACTCCCATCTTGGCAACACGGCGGCGCGCCTTACCACTTGCCGCCCCTTTCGGGAAATCATGGTTGCGCCGCAAAACGTTACGCAGCTTTGCCAACAGCGCATCGTTGGTTGAAAAGGCCAGATCGTCCACTTTCATTGCCAGCAGGTCGGTTTTTCCCCCGGCACCACCACAAACAATAATGGGAATACGGCGACGGCGGGCTTCAAGAATCATCGCCACTTTCGCACTGATTTGATCCGTGCTATCAATAATTAATTGAACCCCTTCGCCAAAAACCGTACGTACATTTTCAGGCGCTACAAAATCATCGATGTTCGTGAGCCGGCAAGCCGGATTAATCCCCCGAATGCGTTGCGCCATCGCTTCCACTTTCGACTGCCCCAACGTGTCGGTTAACGCATGCACCTGTCGGTTAATATTCGATTCCGCAATGTGGTCAAGATCGATCAGCGTAAGGTTCCCCACGCCGCTGCGGGCCAGCGCCTCGGCACACCATGAGCCAACGCCGCCTAAACCGGCAACACCAATATGGCTGTTGGCCAGCCGCTCAGGCGCGTCATCACCATATAAGCGCGCCAGGCCCGAAAACCGCCGCTCCACGTCTGTTGAAGATCCGAAATTATCCATAACTCACACATACCCGACTCACGATAGTAGTACTATTAGATCATGGCCCAATTGGGCAAATAAACTTCTGGCTATCGTCTTGTCGAACGCATTGTGAAAACTACTGCTGTCTCCACAAACAACCCCTGTACACCCAATCCAGGCACATTTCGGCGCCTGACTGATGCCGAACGGCAGGCTTCAGTTGAAGCGTTTATGCGTAGCCTGAAACCACACCAGGATTTATGGGTGTTCGGCTACGGTTCATTGGTATGGCGCCCGAATTTTCATTACCTTGAACGACGCGCCGCGCTGCTGAAAGGCTACCACCGCTCACTCTGCTTGTGGTCCCGCATCAACCGCGGCACACCCGAACGCCCAGGGCTCGTGTTCGGGCTCGACAACGGTGGCTCTTGCCGCGGTATGGTGTATCGCATTAGTGCCAACCATATTCCCGACACACTGGACGAGTTGTGGAAACGTGAGATGCCCAGCGCCGCATACATCCCCCGCCACCTGCCGTGCCACACCCCACACGGGCAAACGCCGGCGCTGGTATTTGTGGTGGACCGTAAGAAAGACGGCTACGTGCGCGGGTTAAGTCACGAGCAACTGGCGGACATTATCCATAACGCACACGGTACTTATGGGCCTTGCATTGAATATGTGCTGGAAACGGCACAGGCACTGACTGACCATGGAATTAAAGACGAACGGCTAAACACGCTTGTCCAAAAACTGCGATACGGTGCCTTCAACGCCAAATAGCGCCCCCCCTTAACCACTGCAAATCTGAAACCAACCAACATGTCTATTGCTGATATCCGACGCGACTACCAAAAAAACGCGCTACGCGAGGATACCGTAAAAACGGACCCCTTCGAACAATTTCAACTTTGGTTCAATGAAGCCCTGGCAGCAGAGGTAATCGAGCCAACCGCCCTAACGCTTGGCACAGTACAAAACGGGCAGCCCTCGTCACGCATCGTGTTATTAAAGGGGTTCGACGCAAAGGGGCTGGTATTTTTTACAAACTACCAATCGCGCAAAGGTCAGGCGCTGGAAACTCACCCATTTGCCAGCGCGTTATTTTTCTGGCCAGAGCTTGAGCGCCAAGTTCGGTTTGAAGGGCGCGTGGAGAAAGTAGCAGAAGCGGAGTCAGACGCTTACTTCCATAGCCGCCCATTAGCGTCTCGTATTGGTGCCTGGGCCTCACCGCAAAGCGAACCCATTACACGCGAAGCACTAGACGCTCGCGCAAAGAAACTAACCAATGAGCTGGGCGATAACCCGCCCCGACCAGCGCATTGGGGGGGCTACCGGCTAACACCTCATTACATTGAATTTTGGCAAGGCCGACCTTCAAGACTACACGACCGTATTGCTTACGAACTGCAACCAGACAACACCTGGTCGTTCCAGCGTTTGGCCCCCTAACCACAGCGTCTTCCATGAGTGCCGACATAGACTGCGTTGTCGTAGGGGCAGGCGTTATTGGGCTAGCTATTGCCCGCGAGCTGGCTTTAACCGGGCGCGATGTATTGGTTATTGAAGCCGAAGGCCAAATTGGCACCGCAACAAGCTCGCGTAACTCGGAAGTGATACATGCCGGGTTGTATTACCCAAAAGAAAGCGCGAAAGCACAACTATGCGTTTCCGGTCGGGAAGCCCTTTACTACTATTGCGATGCATATGGTGTGCCCTACAAGAAAACGGGTAAGCTAATTGTGGCCACCCATCACGCCCAGTTAGAGGCATTACAAGCACTTTATCGCAAAGCATTGGCCAACGGGGTGACAGATATTCAGCACCTATCTGCGCAGGAAGCGATGGCACTTGAGCCTGAACTTAAGTGTGAAGCCGCCTTGTTGTCGCCGTCAACCGGCATTATCGACAGCCACGCACTTATGCTGTCGCTACAAGGTCAGGCAGAGCAAGCAGGTAGCCAGTTTGTTTTTCGCACACCCTTGAACAAAGCGGAATACACAGACAGCATCTTTCACCTTAAGTTTGGTGGTGCCGACCCCATGTCACTAACGGCACGGTGTGTTGTCAATGCGGCTGGCCTGGCCGCACCCCACATCGCCAGCTTATTCCCCTGGCATGCAGAATCACCGCGTCCGGTCGCTTATTACTGCAAAGGCCACTATTTTGCGCTTGCTGGACGTTCACCGTTTTCGCATCTTATTTACCCTATGCCCGACGAGGCGGGGTTGGGCGTACATTTAACCTTGGATATGGGTGGACAAGCCCGATTCGGTCCTGACACGGAATGGGTCGAAAGTATTAACTACGACATCGACCCCACCCGCGTTGAGCGCTTTTATCAAGCTGTGCGACAATACTGGCCAAATTTGTCAGACGATAGCCTGGCGCCGGCTTATACCGGTATTCGCCCAAAAATTGTTGGCCCAAGTGAACCACCTGCCGACTTTTTAATAGCTGGGCCAAGCTGGCATGGTGTGCCCGGCCTGGTGCATTTGCTGGGCATAGAGTCCCCCGGCCTAACCGCTTGTTTGGCTATTGCTCAGCGCTGCCGTTTAGCCCTTGAACATTTAGATTAAATCGAGTCATCAAAACAATGAACGACTACATTCTGACCCTGTCTTGCCCCGACCGAACCGGTATTGTGCATCGTGTTTCCGGCTGGCTGCTGGAACGACAGGGCAATATTCTGGATGCGCAGCAATTTGGCGACACCGAAACCAAACACTTCTTTCTGCGCATACACTTCGAGCTACCTGAACATGAACCCGCACAAGCGCTGGAACAGCAGTTCCAAACTATTGCACAAGAGTTCGATATGCAAGCGCGCATTCACGACGCCCAGCGCAAAGCCCGCTTATTGATACTTGCAAGCCGCCAAGGGCACTGCCTGAACGACCTGTTGTTCCGCACGCACAGCGGCCAGTTGAATGTTGATGTTGTTGGTGTGGTATCAAACCACAACGACCATGCCGGCATGGCTAAAGCTTACGGTATTCCTTTTCACCATTTCCCTGTCACGCCAGACACAAAACGGGAACAGGAAGAGCGTATTCTTGAGTTGGTGAATAAAGAAAAAGTGGATTTAGTGGTGTTAGCACGCTATATGCAAATTCTTAGCTCACAAATGTGTGAAGCGCTGTCGGGTAGAGCCATCAATATTCATCACAGTTTCTTACCCAGCTTCAAAGGCGCAAAACCCTATCACCAGGCCCACGCACGCGGTGTCAAAATTATTGGTGCCACTGCACATTATGTGACGTCAGACTTGGATGAAGGCCCGATTATTGAACAGGACATCGAGCGCGTGAACCACAACATGAGTGCCAAAGACCTGACACAGGTGGGCAGCGATATAGAGTCTTTGGTGCTGTCACGTGCAGTGCGTAGCCATGTAGAGCACCGCATTTTGCTTAACGGCAATCGAACAGTTGTATTTCATTAACCCGGCCTAACGCCCCAACGCCACACCCTCGCGGCGGGGATCGGCTCCGCCCTCGAGACCATTAGGCGTAATGACCACCCCTTGAAGACCACTGGGCAAAGACTCTAGGCGCACATCGTGGCCCATTTTTTCAAGGGGTGCAGCAAGCGCTTCAAGTGCGGTGCCTTTCTCAATTTCAGTTCCGTAAGTGCAGCTGCCACGATTGGGCAGCTCAATAGCGGTTTGTATATCCAGGCCCCAACCTAACACCCCTAACAGGGTTTTTGCGACAAAACTAATAATGAAGGGCCCGCCCGGCGCGCCAATTGCCATATATGGCTTGCCATTACGCAGCACAATCATGGGTGCCATAGAACTGCGCGGGCGCTTACC
This sequence comes from Pusillimonas sp., assembly GCA_002694155.1. GTDB lineage: Bacteria > Pseudomonadota > Gammaproteobacteria > Burkholderiales > Burkholderiaceae_B > Neopusillimonas. Next base: position 4,980 of record NZLH01000204.1, read on the forward strand.
AGGCTCAACCCGGTTAGCCACCGGCATACCGGCATCGTCAACCCCACGTAAAGAAAAATCGGTTAGCTGATTATTCAGCAAAAAGCCCCGCACCATAATTTTGCTGCCAAAAGCCGATTCCACAGAGGTTGTCATCGACACGACATTACCTTGCCCATCAACTACCGATACATGCGTAGTTGATGGAATTTCAAGGGACCGGTCTTGCCCAAAACTTTCTTCCTCACCAAGTGGCTTACCGGCCTGCGCGCTTTGCATTGCTCGGTCGGGTTCAATTAAAGCAGCGCGCTGGGCAATGTAGTTGGGCGCCAGCAACGTTTTCACAGGAAACGGTGCAAAAGCAGGATCGGCAATATACACATCGCGATCGGCACACGCCAACTTGCCCGCCTCGGCGAACAGATGAACGGCTTCAAACGAATTGGGCGCGTATTCCAGAATATTGGTGTGGTTTAACAGAAGCAGTATTTGCATTACCGTTACCGGACCCGAACTGGGTGGCCCCACACCACATAGTTCGTACTCCAAATAAGCCACGCATATCGGCTTGCGGGGCACAGCGTCGTAAAACACCAAATCAGGAAGCGACAGCGTGCCAGGCGTAGGATGAGACCGCACGGCTTTGACAATATCGTGTGCGATAACACCTTCATAAAATGCGTCGGCACCTTGCCTGGCTACAAGCGCCAGAACCTCAGCCAACTTGGGGTTCTTTAACACGTAGCCTACGGGTCGGGGCTCGCCCTTGTCATCGTAAAAGTAAGGCCTGGCAGTTTGGCTTTCACGCAGTTTTTTACTTCGCTGCAATAAACCATGCAAACGAGGGGAAACCGCAAAGCCTTCCCGGGCAAGCTTAAGAGCTGGTTTAAAAAGCTCGGCCCAAGGCAACCGCCCGCCATCAGCATGCATTTTCTCTAGCCCACGCAACAAACCGGGTGGGCCCACCGCCAGGCCACTGTTAACCGCATCCCAAAAAGACAATACTTCGCCGTTGACCTCGAAATGACTTATATCTGAACTTGCAGGCGCTGTTTCTCGGGCATCATAAGTACGAAGCTGCTGGTTTGTTGCGTCGAACACCACCATAAACCCACCGCCACCCAGCCCGGATGATTGCGGTTCAACCAGGCTTAGTACCAAC
>NZLH01000205.1 GCA_002694155.1 Pusillimonas sp.
AACTTCATCACTTGGTACTCTGCCTTGAGCGCTTGGAGCAGCATCTTGTACTGCTTCTCAAAGCTCTCAAGTCGCGCAGAGTAACCACCATACATCGCAGACGCGGTGCTCCCAATCGTCTGCTGCAATCCGTCGATCTGAAGCGTCTGACTCGCGATACCGGCACCGAGAATCAAGTCACCTGCGATAGAGAGCAGCATATTCGTCGCTGCCTTAATTCCGATCGCGTGCTTCAGATCTTTAGGGAGCGTATCTACATTCCAAGTATAGGTGACATCACCCGTGGAAGGCGCTGTTGTCACCTGAACTTTGAAGCCACTATCCGTCAACGAAACCGCACGCGCAGTGCTCGCACCCTGTGCATTCGTTGTGGTTAACGTAACCTCGTACTTCGCCAAGACTTTAGGACTAAACTCAACAGAGACCTCGTTCTCTCCGTCCGGAAGAACAATGGTCCCTTCTCGCTTTTCAAAGCCTGCTGTATAGTCAAACTCGAAGTAACCAGGAATGAAGTCTCGTGTCGTGAACAGCCCGTATCCACCAAGCAAAGGCACACCCGTCGTAAAGAAGTACGAACTAAGTGACTCTTGACTCGGAATAATATGGATTTGACCGTGTTTTGACGACACAGATCTAAGCCAAGACACCGGTATCGTTACAGGCTCAAACGAACCTAAACGAATACGCGCTGCTTGGAAGGACAACACAGGACGCAGATCAAGTCTAAAAGGCCAGTAAGAGTTCTGACTCTTTAACTCAGCGTCGTGTGTTTCGTTTGTAATAGAATACGGATCAATCGTGATTCCGATTTCATGTTCTAAATGAGAGACAGCTCCTCGAATCGCCTGATCAAATACTACATCAGGGAAAGAAGAGCCATCATCTAGCGTTAAATCGACACCGAGGAGGAAAGTGCTCGTTAACCAGTCGCGTGTAAGCGAATCGTAAATGCTCATCATTTCCTCCCGAAAATAAGACTACCAGATAAGAATCTAGCACAAAGAATGCACTAAATCTTATCTTGAACCTTTCGGGGTCGACCTCTACGCCTAGCCTTTGGTTTGGGCGGATCTACAGGAACTGGAGGCAAAGTCTCCTGCTCCTCTGGCTCTGCCTGAACCGAGATTTGCTCGAAACCCGCGTGCGCGCCCCACTGCTGAATTACCAGTAGAGCAGCGTCCGAAGCTTCGAGAACCTCACCGTGAGCACCAAGCCTCACAGAAGACTGACCAACCGCAAGGTTACAGTTTTTGTATTTATTGTGTCTCCAAGCGGTCATCATCTACCTCTTAGGCCCGGTAAGTCAGGAGGCTATCATCAGTGGTCTGAACAGAAGCGTTCTTAATAACCCAGCACTTGCTCGGAACCTTGACGATTGGCGAACCGAAAAGCATGAGCAGGAAGGGCTTGCTCGTTGCGACCTCTGCGAGCGGACGACGGAAGAAGTCCAAGAGGCGAGCAAACTCAAGAATGTCGGGCGAGTGCTGGATGAAGACGATCTTGCTGGTCCCTGGACGACTCTGGTTGAGGTCCGTGAAGACAGTAGATCCGTTCCCACAAGGAAGCTCTGCGATCTTGAAGAACTTAGAACCACCAGCCTTGGTCCGATAGATTCGGACATAGGAGTTCGAGCTACCATTCAGCGTTCCACCGACGATCCCACCGTGAGTGATCGTAATCACAGCTTCTTGCCCAAGAGTAGCCGCAACAACCAACTCAGTGGAAGCGTCGCTGTAACCGCGCTCTGGGGTGACAACCACAGCTTTGTACTTGAAAGAACCAATGGTCATCTTGGACGCAGTATTCGGATTGAGGGTAAACGCGAGGGTCGGTGCCGCAAAAGCGCTACCGTCTGCGGTGTACGCCGCTGCAGGTGGCTCGAAGCTGTCTGCGAGGAACGGAGCAGGCTTCACCGTAACAGGACCAACAGGCCCCATGATGGTGATCTGCTGCGTACCATAGGTGATCCCCTGTGCAGAACTCATAACCTGAAGCTGATCGTGGCGACCGAACTGGACTGCGAAGCGAATCAGCTCTGCGTGGATGCGAGGCTCGACGTAGATACAATCAGGGCGACCGTACCGAGGTGCAGCGTAGATCTCACCAAGGACATCTTGGAGAAGCTGTGGAGTAGGTGCGTTACCCTCGAGATCGTAGACGTTTGCGCCACTGTCGTGGCTCTCGATCTGCTTAATAACACCGTTGAAGGCGAGAGGATTCGCAGACTCATCACCGTGCCAAAGAGCGCGCTCAAGACGACCGAGAAGAGCGAAAGTACCACGAGTGGTCTCCTCTGCAATCGCGTTTGCGCTGTTCCCAATGATCCCGACGAGGCTACCGACATCAGAGACCTCTCGGCGCTCTGCGAGGTACTTGATCTTGACGGACTCACGGCTATAGGAAGGCACGTTGCGTGCTCCCCCGCCACCCTCGCTAAGGAAGGGATCCATATCAAAACCATGCTCGTCAATACGGACGAACTCATGGAGAGTATTGGTGACATTGCGCTTTGCAATCGCAGGCCAGAGCGCAAGCTCTTTCATGCTGTAGGTCGCGGTCGAGAGAGTACCCTCGATGCTCTGTGGAACGAGTGCAGAAAGCGACCCGTTAGCGTCAACAACACCAGAACCGTCCTGATACCCGACGCTGGTTGCCTTACGCAGCGCATCGTTCATCGCTGCAAGGTCTTGGATGTTCACCATATCGTTTGCGTTAAACATAACGATGCTCCTTCTTACTTGAGGTTATATTGTGCAGCAACTGCATCGACATCAGCACCGCTCTCAAGGAGGGAGACGGCACGAAGGAGACCCTGCCGCCGGTCAGCGGTAGCGTCTTCTGCTTGGACAAAAGAGATTGCCTTAGAGATCAGATCTGAACGAGAGATCGCGGGCTCCTGTGCGACAGGCTCTGCCTCGACGACAGCGCGGGGAGGAAGAGGCATCTTGAGGCTCTTCTCAACGTCATCACGCATCTCATCACGAGCTGCCCGGTACATGCCCTTCATCTCCTCTGGGAGACGACGAAGAGATTTCATCTCGTCAGAGAGCGCAGCGACAGCGCGCATGATCGCATCCATCGACTGCTTGTTGTCAGCGAGGATACGGTCAGTCTGCTCGGCCATTGCCTTGAGACCCTCTTCGAGAGAGGACATGTCAGACATTGCCTTCTCAGAAGCCTCATCGTTCTCCTGCTCCATTGCCTTCTGAAGATCCTCAATCGCGGTCTCCAGTGCGTCAACGGAAACGGTCTCCTCTTGAGTAGGCTCAAAGCCCTTAAGGAGTTCCTCTGCGTTCTCAACACCCTGCGTCTCAAGGTGCTTAATCAGTGCCTCGTTCATCATTCCCACCTTTTCTGAGGTAACGATCCTAAACAATAAATAGGATATAGAACTAAAAATGCAAAAATACTCACACCCTGTTGCGTGCAAGACGAAGGATCGACTCCATTAAAGAGTCAAGTTCCTCTTCGCTCAAGTCTTCTCCAAACTTGGAGCGAAGCATGGATCGTAAAGCAGACACCTTAATCTTACGAGGAGACTCCATCTCAACTTCGTAAGAAGCATTCGCTTTCTTACCCTCAAGGCTCTGCTCAACCAGCGCAGAAAGTGCCGCGTCTGCGTCGGGGATCGCAGAAGACTGGTACCCCACTGTCGCGTTCATACTCCGCGCAATCACCTCAAGGTTCGTGTTCGGATTCATTGGATGCGCTGTGATCGCGCAGTTAATCACCCGTGCACTCATAATCTGTTTATTGTCGTCGTTATTACGACCGGTGACCTGTCCCTCGATCGAGAAACCAAGGCTCCGGTCGCCACCAGCCTTTTTCATCGCCATCGCTGTCGTGTAGACATCTTTGGCAAGCGGCTTCTCAAGATACAGTACACCTTCGACCACAGTCTCGTGCTCCCCAGCCTCGATCTTAAGCGGGTGACCAAGCACTGCCTCTGGACCAGGGCGATGCTCGTGGTTGAACCAGCCATGCTTGAGGAAGTAACTCCAATCAAGCCCCTTTTGGTTAACCTGCTCCCCCTCAAAGTCCGTGTCATCTGTGGAGACGATGCCTTTAATATAAGCGATCGAACTATTTTCTTCTTTTTCTTCGTTTTCGTCCGACCCTGCGTCTCCCTTAGAGATCAAGTCCAACGGAACCCACGTAGAGAAGAAATCCTGTGCCTTTTTAGTAGCCTCTTCGATCTCGTCCTTGAAGTCGTTATCTCTAAGAAAAGAACGAAACTCTTCCAGAGTCAGCTTGCTCGAATCAGCGCGGACGCTTTGGATCTCAGACTTACCCTGTGCGTCAATCCCGAGAACTACATCGATCCCCTCCGGGAAACCTTTCGGAGTATAACGACGGAACTCCTGAAATCGAGCAGGATCTACTTGACGAGCAGCGTGCTGATTTGGATATGGCATATCGTCTCCTAACTATTTCGCACTATACCAAACAAAAGAACAGTGTGGAATTAAACCTCTCGCGACTGCGAGCGTAGTGTACGCTCTAGTTCTGCGAGACCGACAACAACTACTCGACCCTTTGGAGTCTGTAGTTTAACTTTTTCGTTCTCTTTATCGACAGCAAGTACTTTGAAGGAACCAATGTTACCCTCTTTGTCTTTCATCTTTAGCTGCTGTCCAATAGAGAGGCGATCAGGATCTGAAGCACGTTGTTCTTTTTTCTCTTTACCTGGATAGAAGTATCGGTATCGGAACTTACCGTCTGCACCAACGTAGGGGATCTTTCTCGTGTAGCGGCCACCAGAAGGACGAGCCTTTTTCGCCTCGTTATATTCGCGCCACAAATCAGCGTCCGCAGTCTTCTGCGTTTTGCCACCGGTCGCGAAGCTGTAGACTCGAGCACGAGACCAAGCAACCTGTGTAGCGCCCGGTCGATGACCACTGGTCGCCCAAGCTTTAGCACCTCGCTCGTGAACCTTGTTCAAGATACGAACAGGGATTCCCGTGAGTTTATGAACCGCAGCAATGAAGCCTCGTTTCGTATTGGTCTTCATTTCCTCGCGAACCTTCTTCGCAAGCTCTGTACGAGAATACTTAGAAGGCTTTGTCTTCGCGTCATCCCCAGGTAGATCTTCGTAACTACCACCCTCTTTAATACGACGCTGAATCTCTTTCTTGCGAGCCTCTCGCTCCTTGCCTTTAAGACCTGAAAGATACTTCTCTGGGACTTTGGGAGCCTTAACCAGCGCATCTGCGAAAGAGAGGTAGACGCTCTTCTT
>NZLH01000206.1 GCA_002694155.1 Pusillimonas sp.
ATTGCCGACGATGCACGGTTACGACGTGGCTGCAGAACTGCGCAGGCATCAGTCCACTGCAAGTATTCCCATTGTGGCAGTCACGTCTTATGCCATGCCTGGCGATCGTGAACGGGCAATTGAGTCGGGGTGTGATGGTTATGTTGAAAAACCTATCGATCCGGATACGTTTGTGGCGCAGGTAGAGGCTTATTGCACGAGTGCAGAATCGGGAGGCCGGTGTGGTCCAGGCTCTGGTAGTTGATGACAAAGAAGAGAATGTTTACTACCTGCGTGCTTTGCTTGAGGCAAGCGGGCATCAGGTAGTGGCGGCTTCCAACGGTATGGTTGCGCTTGAGAAAGCGCAAATCGTACCGCCCGATATTATTATTTCCGACTTGCTTATGCCTCAAATGGATGGTTATGCATTATTGCAGGCATGGAAAAGTGATCCTGTGTTGCGGGATATTCCGTTTATTGTTTATACGGCCACCTATACTGAACCAGAAGATGAAAAACTGGCGCGCGATCTGGGCTGTGACGAGTTTTTGCTTAAACCGACCGAGCCCGATATTTTCCTGTCGGTGATGAATGAGGTTTTGCAACGTGGTTCTGTCAAGCAGCCCGCACATGCCGCTGCTTTGGCGCGCTACGATAAAGAGCCTTTGTTCAAGCTTTACAGTCACACACTGGTGCGTAAGCTTGAAGAAAAATCCACCGAGTTAGAACGTGTGAACCGGGTTTTGCGCCAAGACATCGAGCGCAGGGAACGTGCTGAGGCGGCGCTTCGGGAAAATGAAGAGCGTTTTCGTTTATTAGCCCAGGCAACAACCGATGTGGCCTGGGATTGGGATATTGCAACCAATTATTATTGGGTTAGTGACGGTTGGTCGCATGTTTTGGGGCGTCCGGTTCCTGCTTCCGGGAAAGTGGGCGACGTATGGCAAGCGCTTTTGCATCCGGACGACCGCGCGCGCGTGCTTGAAACACTACAGAAAGATTTGCGGTCCAGCGCGCATGTTCGTTCGATTAAGTATCGGCTTCGCCATGGCAACGGGCAATGGTTGCACATCGACGAGCGTACTCAGATTGTGCGAAACGAAAAAGGGCAAGCCATACGCGCGGTAGGTGGCTTTATCGACATTACACGGCAAGTCCGACTGGAAGAACAAGTGCAGCGCACACAACGTTTGGAATCGCTTGGTCAGTTAACCGGGGGCGTGGCTCACGATTTCAACAATTTATTAACGGTAATTTTGGGTAACGCCCAGTTGTTGTCTGAAGAGGTGGAGCGTGACCCCAGGTTGGTTACCTTGGCCAACATGGTTTTACAGGCAGCCGAGAAAGGTGCCGAGTTAACCCGTCACTTGCTAGCGGTAGCGCGTCGTCAACCTTTGGAACCAGAGCGGCTGGATGCAGAAAAAGTGGTGCGTGGCATGTTGCCACTACTTAAAAATGTGTTGGGCACGCGGGTACAAATCAGGCTTTCGTTTGCACAGGCCTTACCCCCTATTCTTGTAGATGCTGGTCAGTTAGATAACGCACTTCTGAATTTGGCTGTAAACGCCCGCGATGCCATGGTTGAGGGGGGGTGTTTTACCATCTCGGCCGAAGCGGTTCAGGTTAATGAAGAAAGCACCGAGACTGACCCTGGTTTACCTCTTAAGCCCGGTGATTATGTTGCGCTATCGGTAGCGGATACGGGTTCGGGTATTTCAGCCGACGATTTGCCGCATGTGTTCGAGCCTTTTTTCACAACCAAGGCCGAGGGGCAAGGTTCGGGCCTTGGGTTGGCGATGGTTTTTGGTTTTGCGCTTCAATCGGGCGGGCATGTTAGCGTTGAATCGGAACCCGGTCAGGGGGCGAAGTTCACGCTTTATTTACCCTGCGCTCAAGGTGATGCAACGTCCGGGGGTCGCGTATCGTCGTTTGACGAAACCTTGTCAAAAACGGAATCCAAAGGCGTGGTCCTTATTGTTGAGGATGATGTCGATGTGCGAGATTACGTTAAAAATGCCCTTAAATCGGCGGGCTACCAGTTGCAGCTTGCGCGAAGCCCGGAACAGGCACTTGAACTTTTGCAACAAGGGCAGGTTTGTGATTTGTTGTTTACCGACATTCTGATGCCTGGCATGAATGGGCGCGAGCTAGCTAAACGCGCGCGTGCAATAAGGCCAGGGTTAAAAGTGTTGTACACCACTGGTTATGCCGGGCACGATATTCATAACTCGCTGGGTCAGTCGGAATTGGACAGTCATGTCCTGCATAAGCCCTATCGACGCGAAAAGCTGGTGGTGGCGGTTGAACTTGCAATGCGAAGTTGACCGCCCGAAGTAGCCGCTTGTTTTGTTACGCTTGCGATTTTTACTAATCGCTTTTTATGCGCCAGGTTCCCTGTTGATACCGGTTTAAATAATTTATTGTAAAACCCGTAATCGCTTCATTACTGGTATGAAACTGAACAGACGATGTCGACCCCGCAGGCTCGTTTTCACTAACCGGCTTTATGGCAAATGTGTTGCCATCCCAATGGGTTAACGGGTACACCGTGTCTTTCGGCCCCAACGTTATCTGCAATTGACCCTTGTGTAATTGAATGCTTGCCGGACCAAAGTAGTTGTTGTTGAAAACGCCGGTGTAATCGTCAAAGGGAAGGGCAGGTTTTGGTTTCGTGGGCGGTGTTTTGCCAACCAAATCGCCCACTGGGTTAAACATGCCCGATAAAACATGGTTGTAGCCTCCGTACCAGTCACGTCTTACCTTGCCGTAAGAGGCAAGATCAATAAATTCTGCCGCAATTGCCTCGGCCGCGCCCACCGGGCTGCCATTCGTTAACACAACAATACCCAGATCGGCCGATGGCACGATACGATAATGGGTTCCGGTACCCAATAAGAAAGCGCCAGAATGGCTGATTGTCGTGCGGCCATTGGCGTCAATGCCGTAGTCGAACCCAAAGCCATAAGCACCGGGGCGCGATGTGTCGGTTGCCACCTGGTTTGTTACTTTTTGAATGCTCATGGCTGGCACCAGGGCTTCTTGTGAAGCAATTGTTTTGCCTTCGAACTTTCCATTTGCCAGCAAAAATTTCAACCAGTGCGACATATCTTTGATGGTGGAAGAAACGCCGCCTGCGGGGGCTTGTGCATTAGGGTTGCGTTCGTATAGGGGTTTGAAACCATCGCTGGTTAAAGCATGTAAAGTTGCGCGGTTCCGGTGGGCCAAGTAATCGTTGTGCCTTGCACTTGACGCAGTCATACCTAAAGGCAGGAACAGATCTTTTTCTAATAACGCCTCGTAGGGTTTGCCGGCCGCAGCGGCAACCGCCTGCCCGGCCGTTGTCGTACCGAAATTGGCGTAGGCGTACGAAGATCTGAAAGGGTTCAAATCTAGCAGGTGGAGTTTTTCAAGGATGTAGTCGCGGTCGTACCCCAAGTCTTCCAGCGCGTCGCCCGCGGCGAACGGTAGGCCGGTACGGTGCGCCATAAAGTCGCCAATCGTCGCATGTTTAGTGACGTAGGCATCTTTTAGCCGAAAGTTCGGCAAATGCTGGACGACGGGGTCTGCCCAGCTTACTTTGCCTTGCGTAATTTGCGTGGCAATAAGCGAGGCCGTTAATGATTTCGATAAAGACGCAAGCATAAAGACAGTATCTTCATCAACAGGCTCAGCTTTGCCTACCTCGCGGATACCAAAACCTTGGCGAAATAAAACCTCGTCGTTTTGTACAACCGCAACCGCCAGCCCGGGAACGCCACTGCGTTCCATAATGCGCTCTACAATTTTGGGCAGTGCGGCAATAGCCTGGCTGGGGTCGGGCTGCGCCATGGCGATCACGTCATCGCTTGGAGAGGCACCCAGAACGAGCTCGGGGGTGACGGCCTGGGTTAAGGCTGGGACCCCCGTTGTGGCGCTTAACGTTAAGAATGCCAATGAACGAAAAACGCCATAAAGTCTGCGCATGGGGTTATACCTCGGCCGCTTCTGGTTCTGCTTCTTCAAGCAATGGCAAAGGTGTTAGCACAGTACCAGGGTCTTCAGCCTCTTTTTGAATTTGCATATCAAGCATTCTACGCGCCCTTACCGCCGCTTCATCCAGACGAATAGCAACGTTTGGAATCGTGTCGCCGCCTTTTTCATCCAGTTTTTTCTGCTGTATTTCCAGGATGACTTTGTCTTCGTTGAAAGTGTCGTCAATGGACTTTTTGATGCCTTGGGTTAGCTTGCTGTCGCCCAAATCAAAGTTCCGATCAACGGCCCAGAAATAATGCGTAGACTTTTCGGTTTCTGGGGTAAGCAGGTGCAGAACATGCATAACGTGGGCTTGTGAGCGATCTTTCTCGACCGGGTAGACGCCAACGTCGGTCATGTTGATGCCCGGCATCAGGTTAATTGCTGTTTGCCAGCGGTTTATGGGGCTACTGCTTTTAAGCACCATTTCAAAGAAAGGTGGAGGGTCGATGTTGGGCATTTCGCGATGCGCACGAATCAGACGGTCTCCCTCGACGGTCACTTTCAGTGGGTAGTTCGCAATTGACTCTTCTTCTTCATTGCCAATGGTGCGGGTGTGAACGTAACTTTCGTGGCTAAGGTCTAGCAGGTTGTCGTTCATTAACCGGAAATCGCATTCGAAATGATGGTATCCCAATGAAGGTGTCCAATCGGGGGAGTCGTTCCAGTGAACGTCGGGAACTAGGGTGTCGGATGCGAGCTCGGGGTCGCCCATCCAGATCCACACAAAGCCATGACGTAAAACCGTTGGAAAACGTTTAACACAGGCCTTAGCGGGAATTTGGGTTTGCCCTGGAATGGTTGTGCAAGTGCCCTGGGCGTTAAATTTCATGCCATGGTAGCCACATTGCAGCTCGTCGCCCACCCGCTTGCCTACCGACAAAGGCATTAAACGATGGGGGCAAAGGTCTTGCAACGCCGTTATTTCGCTGGTAGAGGTGCGGTAAATAATGACATCTTCGCCCAGTAACTTTCGGTTAATCGTTGTTTCCTCAAGTTCGTGTTCGAACGCGGCAACATACCAGGTATTTTTCAGCCAAATCATAATTTGTTCCTCCAACAATCACTGCTTTCTTTAATTAAAGATTTGTATTTTTATTGTTCAATTTAAACTTACGCCCATCTGCCGCCTAGAATACGGGTGAGTTCGCCGGGTCGTAAAGCCAGGCAAGGCTTTCATAACCCTGGTGGTCGGTACGTGACTCAAGCATATTATTACGCAGCTCACGTGTAACGCCGGCTGCATGGTAGGCTTCCCCATAAAGTCGAGCGGTAAGTTGAACGCGCCCTGTGCGTAAATAGCGTTTGTTTTGGTACCGTTCGAAGGCTTGTTCAAAGTCTTCGGAATGTTTCAATTCGCTTGCCAGACAAACCGCGTCTTCCATTGCCATAGCAGCGCCCTGCGCCATATATTGAAGCATAGGGTGCGCAGCGTCGCCAAGCAATGTTACACGGCCCTTAGACCAGGTTTTAACAGGCTCCCGGTCGCATAATACCCACATTCGCCAAGTTTCAATTTTTGACAGCAACTCTTTTACCGGCTCGCAATTTTGCGCAAAGCGGGTGTGCAGCTCGTCGGGGTCGGCTTTGGCGTCCCAGCCTTCTACATAGCGGTCGCTGTGGAACACCGCTACCAAGTTATACAACTCTCCGCGGCGAAG
>NZLH01000207.1 GCA_002694155.1 Pusillimonas sp.
AAAGATTCCGGTGCCGACACGTTTATCGCCTATTCCTATCCGCCTGACACCATCCTCATTAGTGATCAGGCACGTGTTATTAGCTTGAATCCCAAGATTTTCTACACGGGTGTAGGCACACAGTTCCCCTTCTTTATTGGTAAATACGGTGCAGAAGCTGTTGAAGGCCAAATGAGTCTGGGTGGTATCGATGGCACTTCGAAAGCCATTCAAGATTACCGTGCACGTCATAAGGAAATGACCGGCAAAGACACTGACTACTGGGGCAGCCCTGTTAGCTATGCATCTTTGCAAATGCTAGAGCAAGCCATCGAGCGTGCTGGCGATGTCGATCGGGAAGCCGTTGCTGCCGAACTCAAGAAAGGTGGCTTCGAAACCATTCTGGGCGACATTAAAGTGGTTAACAACCAGCTGGTTGGGATCTTTACAGTTGGCCAATGGCAGAACGGTGTTTTCCAAGGCGTTGGCCCGAAAGACCTTAAAGGTGCTCAACCCGTTATCATTCCTAAACCCGCCTGGAAACAGTAATCGTTCGGGCAAGTCCACGTTGGCTTGTGTCACGGCTAACGTAATCAAAACTTGACGATCGAAACACATCGGAGCCGGTATTTCCGCGCTCCGATGTTGTTCCAGTTCAGGGGAAAAACATGTTGTTCATTGAGCTTTTGCTGGCGTCGCTTACGCTGGGCGGGCTGTATGCGTTAATTGCCATGGGGCTGACGCTGCAGTACGGGGTTGCGCGCATTATGAATTTGTCGCACGGCGAATTCATGGTCGCTGCCGCATTCTTTTCTTATTGGTTGGTAACCAGCCTGGGTGTGAATCCATTGATGGCGCTGGCTGTGGCGGTGCCGCTGGGTTTTGCTGTTCAGTGGGTTATTTATCAGTTGTTGTTAACACCATTGGTGCGTCGTTCGCCCACGGCTGATGCGCTCGAGGTTGACAGTATTTTGGCCACCTTCGGTATCTTGTTTGTTGTGCAAGGTATTTTGCTCATTATTTTTGGTGGCGATTACTACAGTTACGACTACCTAACCGTGCCAGTTAATGTATTGGGTGCCGCAGTGGCAGCAAATCGATTGTTGGCAGCCGGCGCTGCTATTGTGATTGGCTTGCTAGTGTATTTTGTCTTGGTCAAATCGCGGTGGGGGGCGTCTTTACGTGCAATGGCCAATGCGCCGCACTTTGCGCATCTGGTCGGCATTAACCCGCGCGCCATGGCAGCATTCGCCTTTGCATTAGGTGGCGCTTTGGTGGTGGGCGCTGGTGTTCTGGTTAGCATGTTTCTTCCTTTCAGCACTTATGTGGGTGTTGCGTTCACCATGAAGGCGCTGGTCATTGTCATTATGGGCGGCGTAGGTAACCTTTTGGGCTGCATTTTGGCAGGCTTGCTATTAGGCGTGGTAGAAACGTTGGTCTCGCGCTTTGTTGACCCAGGTTTAACCATGGCCGCAACGTTTACTATTTTCTTGCTGGTGCTGCTATTGCGCCCGCAAGGTATTTTCGGGAGGGCCGGCAAATGAGTCAAAACAGTTCCGTGACCTCTCCGGGTTTTATTGTGGTTGTCGTTGCCTTAATTATTGTGGCAATTTTGCCGTTGGTTATCGATAGCAGTTATTTTCTGGCCTACAGCATTAATGTTTTGCAGTATGCTGCGTTGGCTACAGCGTGGACGCTATTTTCGGGGCCCACACGTTATATTTCACTGGCGACAACAGCATTTTTTGGTATTGGCGCCTACACGGTAGCCGTGTTGTCAGAGACCCTGCCCTGGTTTGGTGTACTGGGCGTTGCCATGTTAATAGGCATTGTGCTTGCCCTTATTGTCGGGCTTTCAACCTTGCGCTTGTCGGGCATTCACTTTGTGATTTTCACCTTTGGCCTGGCCGAGTTGGTGCGCCAGGTTGTAACCTGGTACGAAGTGAACATCACCAAATCAATTGGGCGTTATATTTTCCTGGATATTACCCAGGAAGATATTTACTGGCAGTTGCTGGCATTGCTTACGCTGGTGCTCTTTGCCGCGTGGTGGATACGGCGATCCCGCTTAGGGCTGGCGTTACGCGTAATTGGCGAGGACGAGCACGTAGCGCGCCACCTGGGCATGAATACAACTGTGGCAAAAGTGTCATTATTTGTGATCAGTGCCACGTTTATGACGCTTGTAGGGGCCGTTATGGCACCGCGCTGGACATACATTGATCCGGCCATTGTGTTTAATCCCACGGTGTCGTTTCAGGTGCTGATTATGTCGTTACTAGGTGGCGTGGGTCATATCCTGGGGCCATTGGCAGGGGTTATTCCACTTACGGCGCTTTTTGAAGTGCTGTCGGCCAACTTCCCCAACCATTTCGCTTTACTGCTGGGTGTTGTGTTCCTGGTTATTGTGTACCTGGTACCCAACGGTATCGTTGGCGTGTTGCAAAAATATCTGGGGCGGCGTGGCCGAAAGCAGCAAACCGGTAAGGAGCAATCATGACCCTACTGAAAGTTGAAACGCTTCGAAAATCATTCGGTGGCTTGCGAGCGGTCGATGGCTTAAGCTTTGAAGTTGCCGAAGGCGAGGTTATGGGTTTGTTGGGGCCCAACGGCTCGGGCAAGACCACCGCCATGAACCTTATTTCGGGTGCGCTGAATGCCGATTCCGGCAGTATTAAGTTGGGCTCTGACGAGCTCATGGATTTACCCGCCTACAAAATTGCCCGCCTGGGTGTGGCCCGTACCTTCCAGTTGGTGCGGGTGTTAGGGGGTATGACCTGCGTCGAGAACGTACAAGCCGGCATGGCTTATCGAAAAGACCACAAGTTTGGTGCGCAAGCACATGCCGAAGCGCTTGAGTTATTGGCCTTGGTGGGGCTAAGCAAGTTTGCCGACACGCCGGCTGTCGATCTGACCTATATCGATCAGAAACGTCTGGAGCTGGCACGCGCTCTGGCCCTGAAGCCGCGTCTTCTGCTGCTCGACGAATGGCTGGCGGGGTTGAACCCAACTGAATTGCAGGAAGGCATCAAACTTATTCGCAATTTGCGCGCACAAGGCCTGACTGTAATCTTGGTTGAGCATGTCATGGAGGCAGTACGCGCTTTGTGTGATCGCTGCGTGGTCATGCTAGCTGGCGCGAAGCTGGCTGAAGGCAAAACGGAGGATGTTCTGGCACAAGAAGAAGTGATTACCGCTTATTTGGGGGCGCCGCATGTTTGAAGTAAGTGAATTATCGGTACGCTACGGCAAGCACCTGGCTTTGGATAACGCGGCCATACAAGTTAGCTCGGGCGAGCTTGCGGTGATTCTGGGCGCTAATGGGGCGGGCAAGTCGTCTATGTTGCGCGCCTTGGGCGGCATGCTTAAGCCGTTGCCCGGGGCGACCGTTAAGCTCGACGATCAAGATCTGCTGTCTATTCCGCCTCACCACTTGGTGGAAAAAGGTCTTGCTCTTGTACCCGAAGGGCGCGGGGTTTTTGTTGACCTTACAGTACGCGAGAACCTGCAGTTGGGCGCGCTTACGCCGCGTGCCCGGCCGCATGAAGAGGAAAACCTGGCCAATGTGCTCGACTTGTTCCCACGGCTGGCCGAACGCTTGTCGCAACGGGTAGGCACCATGAGTGGGGGCGAGCAGCAAATGGTGGCGGTGGGGCGTGCCATTATGTCGGCACCACGCTATTTATTGCTGGACGAACCGTCGCTGGGGTTATCACCTTTAATGTCGCAAGAGCTGTTTCGGGCCATTAAGCGGGTTAAGGAGATGGGGGTTGGCGTACTTATGGTCGAGCAAAATGTTAATCTAAGCCTCGATATTGCTGACCGCGGTTACCTGATTGAAACCGGCCGCATTGTTGGTCAGGGTACGGCAGACGACCTGCGTAACGACCCGGCTGTTCAGCAAGCCTACTTGGGGCATTAATTTCCATCGTGACCGACACCCTTGCCGACTTCCGAAGCCTGTTTCTAAGCCGAACGCCCCTGATGGATGTGCGCGCGCCAATTGAGTTCAGCAAGGGGGCGTTCCCTGGCGCGGTGAACCTACCGCTTATGAACGATACAGAGCGGCAAAAGGTAGGAACTTGTTATAAGCAGCATGGCCAAGATGCGGCAATCGAGTTGGGGCACCAATTGGTTTCAGGTGTCACCAAAGCAAAACGCATTGAAGCGTGGGTGGCGTTTGCCAAAGCGCATCCTAACGGCTGCCTTTACTGTTTTCGCGGTGGGCTTCGTTCCAGGTTGGTGCAGTCTTGGCTGGCAGAGGCCGGCGTATCGTATCCCCGCGTTGCCGGCGGCTATAAAGCCATGCGCGGCTTTTTGCTTAATGAAATAGAACAGGCTGTAAACCAGTGCGAATTTGTTCTGGTTGGCGGGCTTACTGGTTGCGGTAAAACCGACGTTTTAAAACGTTTGCAACGCGCACTCGACCTCGAGGGCCTGGCCAACCATCGGGGTTCCAGTTTCGGCAAACGCGCTACGTCGCAGCCCGCACAAATCAACTTCGAGAATAGTTTGGCTATTGCACTCATGCGTTGTCAGGCTAATGGCCAACATCGGTTCGTGCTAGAGGATGAGTCTCGATTGATAGGTAGTTGTGCGTTGCCACTTGGCCTTTATCAGCGTATGCAAACATTACCAGTGGTTTGGCTCGAAGATACTTTCGACAATCGTGTCTCCCGTATTCAACAGGATTACGTGGTAAGTTTGTCGGAAGAATTTATTGCGCTGAGCGGTGTAGAAGATGGCTTTCAGATGTTTGCACAACGCCTTAGGCAAAGTCTGGCTAATATTGTGAAGCGGTTGGGGCACGAACGCTATCAGCGGCTTGATACCCTGATGCAACAGGCCCTTGAGGCCCAGCAGCATTCGGGCGATGTGACATTGCATCGGGCCTGGATTGAGGGCTTATTGCGCGAATACTACGACCCAATGTATGCGTCGCAACGCGACAAAAAATCGGCCCGCATTACTTTTAGCGGGCCGCAAGATGCCGTAGTTGATTACCTGCACCGTATTGGTTTTGGTTAAAGGTGCATATCGAACCATTTCAGGGCTTCTTGCCAACCTGCCTTGGCCGCTTCTTCGCGATAGCTAGGTCGGTAGTCTGCATGAAAGGCGTGAGGGGCGTCGGGATACACAATAAACTTAGACGATTTGGCCGCCGCATCGCCTTTTGCAAGTGCGGTTTCCATCGTTTTAATTGTGTCTAGTGGAATACCCGCATCTTTTTCGCCGTATAAGCCAAGCACCGGGCCGTTCAATGTAGCCGCAATGTCAACTGGATGCTTGGGTGTCAGTTCTGTTTTGTCGCCCACCAGGCGGCCATACCAGGCAACGCCGGCTTTTACATTTGGGTTATGTGCGGCATAAAGCCAAACAATACGCCCACCCCAGCAGAAGCCTGTTATACCGATATTCTGGGCGTTGCCGCCGTTTGATCCAGCCCATTTTGCGGTAGCATCCAGGTCGCTCATGACTTGCGCATCGGGCACCTTGCTGACAATTTCGGCGAACAGCTTCGGAATCTCTGTGTATTTTGATGGGTCTCCTTGGCGAGCGTAAAGTTCGGGTGCAACGGCCATGTAGCCTTGCTTGGCAAGACGTCGACATACGTCTTTTATGTATTCATGCACCCCAAAAATTTCTTGCACCACCAAAATAACCGGGGCGTTGGTTTTATCAGCCGGCATTGCGCGATAGCCTGGGATCTCGCCGTCGCCAACCGGAATCATGACATCGCCTGCGGTGAGGCCGTCGGTGTTGGTGCGAATAATGGTTTTGGCATTAAGTGGGCCGGCTGCCAGTGTGAAGCCGGTTGCCAGGGCCGTTACCATGAAGCCACGGCGGTTTAGTTGCAAAGGCGGAAGAAGACTGTTGAAATCTGCATCAGGTATACGGTTCATGGCGTTTCTCCTGGGGTTGAGTGCGATTTTTCAGGGATATCTATACGAAACTGCACAGTTTTTTGTTTGCTAATCTGTTCAACGTGTGTGGGCCGGCCATCGTCGGCAAACGCTACATAACCAATGCCTGCCTGGTTTAAAAGGCGCTCGCCGCGCGAGGCCGTTTCGGGTTTGAACGGGTTAATCGTCATGCCTCTGCGACGCGTAAAGTAATTAAGTGGCGAGCGTGGCGAATAAAGCCATCTGCTTAGGCGGTCTAACGTATCCAGCAGTTTCTTGGGAAACTCGTTTTTGATACCGCTACTGGTAACTTGCCATAAATGCGGCACGCCTCGCTGTGACTTTAGCTGAATGCCATATACGAACGAATAGTGCACATCTCCTGAAAGAATGACGAAATGAGCGGGTGTTTTGGTGTGCCGAAAGATATTCAAAATGGCGTTCGCAGTGCCTTTATGCGCCATCCAGTTTTCTGCATCTACCAACAAAGGTTTTCCGGCAAGACTAAAACATTTTTGTACGACTTCAATTAGTTTTACACCAAAAATTGGCGCGGGCGACACCATCACAACAGAATCGTGGTTCAACAGCTCTGATTGCAGTTCAGTGAGGGCCTCCCAGTCCATTAGCCCCGAGGGTCGATTCAGGTTACTTTCCGAGCGCCAGCGCCGAGTGCGCGTGTCCATTACCAAGAGTTTTGGCTGAGTGTTAACGCTGTATTCCCAATGATGAAAATGCAAAAGATGGTTAATCAGGTTGTCCTGGTTTGTTTTGCTGGGCGATTGCGACCACTTTTGCACCTTTTCCAGCGTTTCGCCTTTGAACACGTCAGGGTTGTTACCCCAGCCCTGACACAACATGTAACCTGCAAGGGCGTTACCAATAATGCGCCGGGAAAAGGGATGACCGTATGCCGTTTGCTCCCACTCTGCGGTCAGGTTCCAGTCGTCGGTCACGTCGTGGTCGTCGAAAATCATTAACGTTGGCATGTGTGCCAGCAGACGTCGTACGGCTTTAAGCCCGTCAACAAATTGAACCAGGGTGTTGCGCTCTTGATGATAACGTTGTGACTCTACGTCCGTTAGGCCTTGCGGCGGGCCTTCGGGCAAACAGTCCCACGGAACAGGTGACCAAACCAACAGATACATTGCCAGTACTTCGGCCAAAGTTACTAAATGGTTGTCTGCGTTGCTGGTTGTGAACACCGGTTTTTTGGCCCCCTCAAAAAACCGCTTGCGCAAGGGGTCGTTCGGCCGAACATCGGGCAAAAGTTCGCTGCGTCGATAATAGTTGTACTGGCTTTTGTAAAGTGTTTGGCTGTCGGGAACCTGCGCTTGTTCGATTTGCTCGTCGTAGAGCCCTAGCGCTTCAATGAGCTCATGAATTGCAGTTAGCATCGGGCCGGCTACATCGTCCACATAGACTTGGTCCCCTGTCATGACCAGAAAGGTGGGCCAACTTCCGGCGTTAGGGTGTTTTTGGCTAAGCCAGTGGTCGGCGGCTACCAGGCCATCTTCGCAAGGATGATGTGGTTTTCGACATGAACCATGCAAAATGCTTTCCAGGCGCGAGCGCTTTACGAACTGTGGCAGATCGTGCCCGTTGTAGCAGATGTCAGGCGCCCACTCGCGAATGCTGACCCAGTTTTCTGCAGGTGCCGCAGATTCGCTTTTCCATTGCAGATCGTAGGGAAGGGCCTGGTCTTCTGGCAGGTCGAAATCTAAAACAAAATCCAGAAGATACAGAAAGCAACGCTTGCCAATTTTTACCGGTGTAGCAACTGGAACAAGTGGGGTGTTGGCGGCAACACCGGTTATTGAAAGCTGCCAATTGCAGCGTTCGCGGGTAGCCAGCCAGATTACGATTCGTCGAGGTTCAAGCCTTCGAAGAATAGGCCCTGCCAGCACATTTTCAGTTATTCGGTTTGTATTAGGCTCAGACATTCAAGTGTTTGTACGATGGGGTAATATCAGGACGCAAGGGGTTCAAAGTGTTGTAACAATTTACACCCTTAAGTTCTCGCTGGATAAGACGTTATAACGTATTTAGTAGCTGGACTTGCCAAACCCAAAAGGGACCTGTTTACATGCTGGAAAGTTCCTATAACCCTTCGCTGGTACTGTGGTCGCTAGCGGTTGCCACGTTGGCGTCTTACATCGCGCTTGATCTGGCCGGCCGTGTTGCGTCCAGCCGTGGCGCGGCGGCCCGATGGTGGTTGGTCGGGGGGGCCTGCGCCATGGGGTTGGGTGTCTGGTCCATGCACTTTGTAGGCATGCTGGCTTTCAACCTGCCCATACCGCTTGGGTACGATCCTTTCATAACGGCAGTGTCGCTGTTAATGGCCATTGCGTCGTCGGGTTATGCTTTGTGGCTTGTTTGCCG
>NZLH01000208.1 GCA_002694155.1 Pusillimonas sp.
AAAAATGGGCCTTACCGTCGTTCCCTGGAAACTCAATCCACCCTAATGCTTGGGCACGGCAAGAGCTAATGCTAGACGATGTGTTACCCGGAGCCCTTGAGGCTATTGAAAGGTTTAACAAATCGTGGGATGTTCATTTTTTAACAGCGAGAAACTTTCCTAATGCATACGAATACACAAAAGAATGGCTAGATAGCAAAGGCTTTGCATATCAAACCATTAACGTGGTAAAGAAATCTATACATAAGCCTCCTTTTCTAATAAATAAAAAATGCGATCTTTTTATAGACGACTTATCAGCGGGTCAAGAATATGGCCCATCTTATCAAAATCTTTACCATGAAACCATAGCAGACCTAAAAAAGAATAGAATTCCATTCATTATCTTTAGGAACAATTGGGATCAAATTGTTAAAAATCTAGTTGAGTTGGGAGCCCTGTGAAAGAAAAGAAAGTTCTCATGGTAATGGCCCACCCAGACGATGAGATACTGTTTGGTTGGCCTGTTTTTTTTGATCCAAAATACAAGAAAAAGCTACTAATTTGTTCATCTGATTATAATAATCCTGAAAGAGCATGGTGCAAATACCGTAAAAAGTCTTTATTTAAAGTTTGTTATGAGGAAGGTGTCCCAGTTGAGTGTTTGGACTACAATTCAAGTTTTTATAGAACTGTCACCCGACGTCCGAAGAGTGTCCCTCGCAGTGAATATGGTGACGCGCAGGCACCCTTCAGGAAAATGTGTGATACCATATCAGAGAGAATAAAGCAGCTACAAGATAGCTATGATTATATTTTTACTCATAATCCTTTTGGTGAATACGGACACATGGACCACAAGTTGTTGTTTGATATAGTCACCGAGACTACCTGCAAGGATGTCTTAATTACTGATATTAATTTACCCTCCAACTGGGCGGGAAAAAAAGACTTTACAAGTAAGAAAAATGTGTTATACTATAGACATAAGGTTGAAGATTGTCGTATAGATAAAGACAAGTATAGAAATTACGAAAATATTTATAAAAACGACAAAGTTTGGACTTGGAGTAGGGAAATCCCTACAGAATGTAGTTTGTATAAGCTGTGATGTTTAGGAGGAAAGATGGCTAGATGTTTAGTCACCGGCCATTGTGGATACATTGGTTCTGAAGTTTATAGGCAGTTAAAAGAAGCTGGTCATGACGTTATGGGTATTGATCTGGTTGAAGGGTTTGATATATTGGACGAACTCAGACCGAATAGCAGTGGAGTTTTTAAGTCTCGATGGGCAAGTTTTAGGCCAGAATATATTTTTCACTTAGCAGCAATACCACGAGTAGCGTATAGCGTAGAGAACCCCATTGAAGTTATCGAAAACAACGTATTAAGTTCTCTATACGTGATGGAATTTGCCCGTGCCATGAATACAAAAAGAGTTATTTACTCAAGCTCTTCGTCTGTTAGAGGTAACGGTCTGGGGCCGGAAAGTCCTTATGCTGCCTCTAAACTAATGCCAGAGAGCATGTGTGGTGTCTGGAGTAGACTTTACGGAGTAGACACGGTTTGTTTGCGGTATTTTAACGTATATTCCCCAGACCAGAAAGCTTCTGGCCCTTATGCAACTGCGGTTGCTAATTGGATGCAACATATTCGTGATGGTAAAGATCCTTTTATCACTGGCACTGGTGAGCAAAGAAGAGATATGTCACATAAGCTGGATGTTGTATCAGCCAATATCTTTTGTATGACCCGCGAAGAAAACTTTGACGGAGCGTTTTTTGATGTTGGCACAGGGACAAATATTTCTTTAAATGAGTTGAGAGATATAGTTCTAAAACATTTTCCTGAAGTGCGCTTTAAATATGTGGCTCCAAGAAGCGGAGATGTTATGCTGACAAAAGCTGATATGTCTATGGCTATGGAGTTTGGGTGGTTGCCAAGTTATAATATTGCTCAAGGCTTAGAAGAATGCTTTATGAGACTAAAAAGTGAATTAGGAGACGTAAATGAGTAGCAAAATCAATATTGGTATTATTGGGTTTGGGTTTGTAGGTTCGTCTGTTGCATATGGATTTTCGCCACAAACTGGATTTGATCAGGCAGAACTTCGAGTATATGATAAGGATCCTACGAAGTCAACTCATACTATGGTAGAGGTATTGGACAATTCTGATTTCGTATTTCTTTCAGTACCAACACCAGCTAATCGTGATGGGTCAATTGACTTAACAATACTAGAAAATGTATTGAAAGAAATAAATAATCACGGAACTAAGGATGGCTGTATTATCCTAGTTCGCTCAACCATTGTACCGGGCACAACTAGAAAGTTCCAAGAAAAGTTTAGCGATATAACTCTTGTTTTCAATCCCGAGTTTTTAACAGAGAGATCGGCTAAGTTTGACTTTATCAATCAAGCTAGATTTATCATTGGGGGTGAGGCAGCCGATACACACAAGATCGCCCAACTTTTGAAAATTAGATTTGGTAGTTCTACTCCAATTATTGAAACAAATTTTGAAACAGCCGAGTTTATAAAGTATATGAACAATTGCTACTTTGCAACAAAGGTTTCTTTCATGAATGAGATGAAACTAGTTGCCGATAAAAGCAATGTTGATTGGCATGTAGCTGTGGACGGATTCGTTCGTGATGGAAGAGTTGGGCACTCCCATTTGGCGGTACCCGGTCCAGATGGTAGAAAAGGCTTTGGTGGAAGTTGCTTCCCCAAGGACATACAAGCCTTTATTGAATATTCAAAGTCTTTAGGACTAGAAGCATCAGTCCTTCAGGGAGCTTGGCAAACAAACTTGACAGTACGTCCAGAAAGAGACTGGGAAAATTTGATAGGCAGAGCAATAAGCAAAGGAGAATAATAATGAGTAACGAAATGACACTATCCGACCAAGCACTCGGATCACTAATGATGGCTTTACAAAAGTCACTAATGGAGCAGTCCGATATTGTTCCAACCTTAAAGGGCTTTCGTTTCGCCCTATCAGAGCAGGGACTAGTTGTT
Organism: Pusillimonas sp.; assembly: GCA_002694155.1. Lineage (GTDB taxonomy): Bacteria > Pseudomonadota > Gammaproteobacteria > Burkholderiales > Burkholderiaceae_B > Neopusillimonas. The sequence continues at coordinate 3,002 of NZLH01000208.1, forward strand.
TTAAACCCACCATTGGTAAAGTTTAACGAGGAGTTTGAAGAAAGTTTGGCTGAATAATATGCCTAAGTATACTTATAGGTGCGAAGCCTGTGGTGAGCACTTTGAAAAGATCCACTCTATCTCTGAAAAGCTAACTGACTGCGAATGCGGCGAAGCGGGTTCTCTTACAAGAGTTCCTTCTTTGCCTTTTTGTGTTTCTGTAAAGAAGCCAAAAGCAGGCCAAATAGTTAAGGATTTTATCGAAGACACAAAACAGGACGTAGAAACACAGAAAGAAGAAATGATGAGGGGGATGGAAGATGACTAGCGTTGTTGTTATTTTATCTATCGCACTGCTTGTCTCTATCAGCCTTAACATTTTTATGTTCTGGTATGGCCGGGCAATTCTAGAAGACTTTTACTATATGTCAGACAATCTAGGATCTCTAATAGAACAGATTATCTTATTTTCCGAGCACCTAAGATCAGTACATGAATTGGAAATGTTTTACGGAGATGAAATATTGGGTGGGCTTATTCGTCACTCAAAAGATCTGGTAGAAACAGTGCAGGACTTTGTTGAGATTGTGGAGTTGTTTGAAGCAGACGAGGAGACCGATGTTAATGAGTGAAGAAAAGAAGCCCGTGCGTAGGCGTAGAAGACGCAGAAAGGGGTCTGGTAAGAAGTATTTCACCGAAGTCCATGAGAAGGCCATCTTAGATTATGTCGCCACGAGAGACGTCAAAGAGCGCACCTACCTCTACACTCGTTTTATCGGTCCAGCGTTTGATGAGATGGTGGACAAGATTGTGTTCACTTACAAGTTTACGACGCTTCCAAATATTGATTCACTAAGAGACGAATGTAAGATTTGGTTAATTACAATTTTAGATAAATATGATGTCAACCGAGGCTCGAAAGCTTTTTCGTATTTCTCTGTTATTACAAAGAATTGGTTTATTCACAAGGTAAAGAAGCAAAACAAAAAGACAAGAACAGAGATTGAATTCATTGATCTTCCAAGGGACCTTGAACTCAAGTATATTTCTACAACAAATCCTTATCATAAGAAGCGTGAGCATGTGGAGTTCTTTGAGTTCCTAAGAGACGAGATAGACTCTTGGGAGCACGAGAAAATGAAAGAGAACGAAGAAAAAGTTTTAAATGCTATCCGTATGCTGTTTGAAAGCGCAGAAGATATAGAAATTTTTAATAAGAAAGCTATTTATTTGTATATGCGAGAGATTACTGGACTTAATACAAAACAAGTTGTTAACAACCTAAACAAGTTAAGAGTCAAGTATCGCATATTCCGCGAGCGATGGGATAAGGGCGACGTATGAAGAAATTAGACCACTACCTAGAAGATGCTATCCAAAACATCGTAGATGACAGAAAAGTTACAAGAGAACTTCTCGACGATGTGATTCGGTATATTAGCAAGAACGAGGAGCATCACAAGTATGTAGGTCAAACAGCAGCAAAATATGTGGAGACCCTTCAGAGGTCTAACGAGCAATTGGTCAAAATATCCGCCCTAATCCACAAGCAACAATCTGGTGACACTGGATTATCAGACTCTGACCGAGCAGAGATTTTCGACATGCTTCAAGGGGGAACAGATAATGGCAAAGCCACTTAAACCTGGACAGTTAAATCCACTTAACTTTTCACTAAAAACCCCGATAGCCACACCAGATAAGATCATAGACAACCCAATGGCTGTCTATGGACAGTCTATTTCGAACTTGATGAACGCAAACTTGTTTGAAGGCGTTACACAGTTTAAAGCCCAAGTTCTTTTATCAGTGGATTCGGAAGAGGAAAACGGAGGCTTGTGGCAACTTATACGCTCAACATTACCTGAAAGCCTCGTTGGCAGTATCGCACCACAAAATAAGTTTTGTATTTGCAGAATCCCGGAGATACACCAAGCTTTTGTGGACCCCAATCTTTACGAAGACGGTGACCCTAAGAAGATTAAAGCAATTTTAAGACACCCAGTTTTCGAAGTAAACATATCAAGACTTGATAAGGAGAAGAGCGAGAAACTTACGATTGGTCCCGGTTCAATTGTGAATGTTACGTTTTTTGACGCTCTTTTAAGAACAGGCGAAGTAACTGGTGTTATATTAGACTCAAATGACCCAAGCCCACTTATCTCGGGCGGCGGAGCAAGAGCAGCCGTAGAGAACAGCCCGCTCGTGCCGGAACCGCCTAGTGTAAATCAATTTGAAATCGATGCAGATGCTCGCGCGTTTGATGATCCAACGTTGCAAAACCAACCATTGCCACCCATAAGTTTAACGTTTATAGACAGCTTAAACCCAGACTTTCAAAAGATTATTAAATCATTTGTTCTAAGATGTTGGGAACAACTTGCAATAGAGATTGTTCCGACCTCTGGGTATCGTTCTGGCGCAACACAGAGAGAGATGAGAAGGAAGTGGGAAGCTCTTCCAAAAGAAGAACAAGACAAGACCCCAGCCCCGTCTGACGGTATAAGTTTTCATAACGCAGGCTTGGCTTTTGATTTTAACCCAAAGGTAGACGGAACACTGATAACTTCAAAGGCACCGAAGCAAGAATGGATTAGTTCCGGTATCGGTAGTATTATTTCGCAACTAGGGCTTAAATGGGGAATAGACTTTGCCAATAACTACGACCCTATTCATGTAGATATGTCTTCGATTCTTGGGT
>NZLH01000209.1 GCA_002694155.1 Pusillimonas sp.
CTTGATCAGAGTTGTGATTCAGGCGTTGAAAATGTCTTGCGAATTCTGTTGAATAAGGAAAAGATATGCGTGGTGTCTCAATTAAGCTGAGGTTGTGCACAATTGCAGCCTGTATTGGTTTTGGCGCAGCGTTGCTTCCAGTTGCCGCATATGCCGATGGTAGCGGAGTAGGTTTACGCGCAGGCGCAGGCAGCCATTACCAGCGGTACGAGTTGGCTTGGGTGTCGCCGTCATTATGGCAGTATCAGTTTTCAAATTCGGGCAGTCGGCTTGATCTGGTGGTTGAAGCGGGTGCCGCATTTTGGAAAGCCAGTGGCGATAGGCAGCGTTCCAGTGTTTGGCAAATTGGGCTTACGCCTTTTTTACACTGGACGTTTTCCAATAACGTGTATCTCGAGGCTGGGGTTGGTGTGAATCGTTTTTCGCACACCTATTTTGCCAACCAAACGCTTTCCACCCAGTTTCAATTCGGTTCTCATTTTGGGGTGGGGGTGAACTTGTCGCCTGCCAGCCGTTTGGGTTTGCGCTATTCACATTATTCCAATGCTGCAATCAAACGGCCAAACGATGGTCTTGATGTCGTACAACTTACCTACACGCACGCGTTTTAGTTTTGCATTGCTGCTTAGGTTGGGCCCCGGGTGCTGCACACACTAAACACGGCACTTATTTCAATTGGCCATTGTTGAAAGTCACGCCGTTCATTACCATGGCAGGCAATGCATTTATGAACTGACTGGAGATCAACCATGACCGATAAGCGTCAAACCACAGAGCCTGCGGGTTCGGGCCGGCCTACTAAGGCGCAGATGCGCGCCATGATTTCAACGTTAAGCGACCATTGGGGTTGGTTTGTTGCCCTGGGGGCAATTATGGTCGCGCTGGGGTTAGTCGCGTTAGGGCACGTGGTAGCGGCTACGCTGGTTAGTGTGGTGTTCATTGCTGTTCTGATGATTATTGGCGGTATTGGCCAACTTATTCATGCCTGGCGTTTGAAACAGATGTCAGGGTTCTTATTCTGGACAATTGGCGGAATTTTATATCTGGGCGCGGGTGTGTTGGCCCTGCTTCGCCCGGAAACCGGTGCCTGGTTATTAACGTTACTGTTTGGTGCCACGCTTATTGGTTCAGGGGCTTTACGCTTGTGGATTTGGTTTAATAATCGCGCACAGCAGGGTTGGCAATGGTTGGCCTTGTCGGGTGTGGTCACGCTGTTGGTTGGTTTGCTTATTGCTTTCGGTTGGCCAGGCAATAGTGTGTGGGTGCTGGGTCTTATTCTGGGTATCGACTTACTTATTCAAGGCTGGACGTTGCTGTTTATAGGTTTTGCGCTGCGCAATCGGCAGCCGGAGAAATAAAAATAATGCGCAAGCTGTATTTGTGGTTAGTGGCTGGGGTTTTACTTTTGGCAATAGGCCTTTATGTTTACTACGCAAGTACACGCAACATTGAAGGGTATATTGATCCTTCCGATACAGAGTTGGTAACGTTAGGGCGCCAGGTTTATTCAATGCAGTGTGCGTCTTGTCATGGTGTAAACCTGGAAGGCGAGCCTAATTGGCGGCAAAGAAAACAGAACGGGCGCTTGCCTGCACCCCCGCACGACGTCTCCGGTCATACCTGGCATCATCCCGACCAAGTGCTGTTTGATATTGTGAAGAATGGTTTGGTGCCTGGGGTAACCGCACCTGCGGGGTATGAAAGCGATATGCCGGCGTATGCCGACATTCTTACCGACAAGGAAATTCGTGCCAGCCTGGCATATATAAAAAGCTCTTGGCCCGATAAAGCCCGATCGGTTCAAACGCAATTAACCCAGGAATATCAAAAGGTGCAGTAGACATGTCCCGCCCTGAGCAACACACATCTTCGCCACGCACGCAGTTTGCATCACAGTTTGAGGGCTATGAAGATGGTTGGCGCCACCGTTTGTTTGTGGTGATATTCGAGGCAGACACCCGTTTGGGGCGTTGGTTCGACTTTACGCTTATTGCGGCCATTATTCTTAGCGTTACTGTGGTGATGCTAGACAGCATTCAGTCGGTTAGTGCGCAACATGGCTCCAGTTTAAAAGTGCTGGAATGGTTCTTCACAATTGCGTTTACGCTTGAGTATCTTGCAAGGCTGGCGTGTGTGAAGCAGCCGTTAAAGTATGTTCGTAGTTTTTACGGCATTGTAGATTTGCTGGCCATACTGCCTACTTATGCGGCCGTTTTAATGCCCGAGCTTCACGCATTGGTTGACCTTCGTTTATTACGCTTGCTGCGCATGTTCCGGTTGTTGAAACTGGTTTCGTATGTGCATGAGTACTCAATGTTGGGCCAGGCCCTGATGGCCAGCCGCCGAAAAATCATTATTTTTCTATCAGTTGTAGCCATTGTTGTTACTTTGAATGGTACGTTGCTGTATTTGATCGAAGGCGGCCCCGGGACGGCATTCAGCAGTATTCCAACGTCGGTTTACTTTGCTATTACGTCGTTAACAACCGTAGGGTTTGGCGATATCGTGCCTCAAACAGATCTGGGCCGTGCCATTACCGCGTTCACCATGCTCATTGGTTGGAGTGTTTTGGCTGTTCCAACCGGTATTATTTCGTCGGAAATGACAGCGCAACGTTTTTTGCCAAAGGTTAATACACGAACCTGCCCATCTTGTCTGGCAACGGGCCTGGACGCTGACGCAAAATTTTGCAAAGCCTGCGGCGCAGAGTTGCCGGCGTATCAGAAGGAAGGTTAAGGCATTACCAAAGTCTGCTACAGTGGGCTTTTATTATGCAAGGAGGGTGGCGTGAACAGGGTATTAGCATGTGTCGACGACTCCGCGCGTGCAACGGCGGTATGCGATTACGGTATTTGGGCTGCCCGTCTGTTAGAGGTGAAGTTACAGTTTCTTCATGTGCTCGATCGCCATCCCGAGCGCGCCAGCCTAACCGATTACAGCGGTGCGTTGGGTATGGATGCGCAGGAAAGTTTGCTTGAACAGCTTAGCGCATTAGATGAAGAGCGCAGCCGTTTGGCGCAAGAGCAAGGTCGGCAAATTCTACAGGCGGCGCAGAAGCGGGCGCAGGAGGCAGGTGCGCAAGACACCGACACCTTACAACGGCACGGCTCGCTGGTTGAAACCCTGCTTGATCTTCAACCGGAAATTCGTTTGGTTGTTATCGGGCAGCAGCGCTCTGCGGGAAGTGCCTCCAAATGGTACCTGGACCAAAATGCCGAACGTGTGGTGCGTTCGTTGCAACGGCCGGTTATGGTGGTCGACGGTGAGTTCAAAGACCCAGAACGGTTTGTTATTGCGTTCGATGGTAGCCAGACCGGCAAAAAAATGGTGCAAATGGTGGCGGCCAGCCCCTTGTTGAAAGGCCTTTCTTGCCACGTAATTGCAGTGGGTGACGATAACGAACAGCAGCGGCAGAATCTTGATTGGGCTAATGACACTTTAGCCAACGAGGGGTTCGACGTTGTCAGTGTTGTTCGATCGGGCGAGGCCGAGACCGTTTTACGCGAATATCTATTAGAGGTTAATGCACACCTTTTGGTAATGGGGGCTTACGGGCATTCGCGTATACGTCATTTAATTATGGGTAGTACAACGTCTACTTTGCTGCGTACCAGCCCGGTGCCGGTATTGGTGTTGCGTTAACTTGCTTGAAAGCTGCGGGGCGGCTACTGGCCTTTATGCCGATATAGCCTGGGGCCGCCTGTGCGATAACGAGAACGCCTCGAATTCTTCTGTGCTTAAAGGGCGGCTGAAGTAATAGCCTTGTACCTGGTCGCAGCCTAGCGTTTTTAATATTTCCAACTGGGCTGCTGTTTCAACGCCTTCCGCAATTGTACGCATGCCAAGTGCATGGGCCATTGTGACAATGGCCTGCACGATAGCGCGATCGCGCGGATCCAGGGCAAGGTCGCGTACGAAAGACTGATCTATTTTCAAGGTGTTTGCGTCGAACAGTTTCAAATGGCTTAACGAGGCGTGCCCCGTGCCGAAGTCATCAATTGACAGCGAAATGCCTTGTTCCCGCAACGTGCGTAAGGTTTGAATGGCAGATTCTGCGTTGTGCATTGCTACGCTTTCGGTTATTTCCAGGCCCAGGAAATGCGGCGGTAATTGATACGTTTCAAGCAGCTGCCGAATGCGCTCAACCAGCAACGGGTAACGGAACTGTACCAACGACAAATTAACCGAAAAGCAGACGTTGGGTGGCAGGCCTTGACGCACCCATAATGCAATTTGTGCCACAGCGTTTTTAAGTACCCATTCGCCAATTTCGGGCATAAGTCCGCTTTTTTCGGCAATAGGTATAAATTCGGCAGGGCCGATTGTCCCCAGTTTTGGGTGCGTCCAGCGAATCAAAACTTCGGCACCCGCCAGGCGGCCATTGGAAAGACCCATAACAGGTTGAAATGCCAGGTGCACTTGCTGGTTCTGTATTGCGATTTCAAGGGCTTTTTCCAATTGCTGTATTCGGAAGGGGGGCGGTTGCAAGTGGCCTGTATCTAAAGCCATATACAGCAATAAATAGGCTGCTGCTTTATAAATATGGCCCAGCAGCATGGCGGTGTCGGATATGGCTGTATACGAGGTGAAAAGCAATTCGCTTACCGCCATAAGCAAAAGTGCGCTGGCCAATAGGTACAAATTACACTCACTGTTATTGGGCAAGCGCCGCAATAAGATTGCCAGAGCCAGAATGTGTAACGTAATAATGCCGTATTCTGAAACGATTTTCAGGTCGCTGAGGCCGGTTTCGGTGTTGAATACTTGCGGCAACCACGCAGGCGCGTACAGCACAACGCCAAGGGTAAGCAAAACTATGGCAAGAACAAGGCTTAACGGCCATACCAAATGCGCAATACGGCCATGGCGCTGCGGTAACTCGTTTACTGACGGCCAGGGAAGCCAAACCACTATTAAAAGACCGACGGCAGCCATGTAGCGCGCTACTAACCAGAAATAAATGGCTTTTTCCGGGTTGTTGGGCGTAACAAAGGCAGGCATTCCCTCGAACGATAGTGTGTGTGCAATGTCTAGTAGCGCCACGCCAATGAAGGCGCATGCCAGGTAAAGAATATTTCGTTGCGGATGTTTGCGGTAGGTGCTCCAGCCCAATGCAAAAACGGCAAAGGCAAAAGCAATTGAGGCTATTTCAAGAATTAAGTGCCAGGTTAGGTAATGCCGATGTGCCCAATCTTCAATTGGCTCGATAAAAATCGTGGCAAGCCCAATAAACGCAGCCGCAATAAAACTGATTCCAAGCCACAGAGGAAAGTGGTAGTTCGAGGGGCGAGGAAAGTAAGTACGCGGCATGCGTCTGCCTGAAAAATGAAAGTTGGCGATGCTGGGAATGTTACATCGAAAGATTAGCGATATGCGAATGCTTTAGCAAGCGTAAGAAAGCTGCAAGAATTCATCGATAAGATGCCGGCTTTAGTTCACGCTTAGGAACACCGAATGAAAAAGGGCGTACGTCTTGGGTTGGGGGTCAAGTTAATCTTGGCTTTTCTGTTGGTAGCGGCCATGTCTGCGTTAACCGGGGCGTTAGGGGTCTATTTGCTTGGGCAAGTAAATGCGCTGTCTGTAAAAATGTTTAACCAGGAGGTGGCTGGCGTGCGGCATGCTTCCCAGGCACAAGCTCATATGGTGGCGGCGGGCCGCGCTGCAGCAAATGCGTTGCTGGTGGCCGATAAAGGTGCACGAATTAGCCAGATTTACTTTATGCGTGATCACTTGGATGGCGCAATTGCAGAATTAGAGAAGTTAAAGCCGCTATTCGACAACGAGGAGGGGCGGCGCGCGGTTGATGACGTTCTTGCGGTGACTGCACGCTATGCCGGGGCGCTGGAAGAGTATGCGCGGCGATTAGAGACCGAAGGAATGCAGGTGTCTGCTGATCCGGGTTATTTGAAGTTATTGGCAGATGCACATTTAACGGGCGAGCAGGCCGAAATGGGTACGATTGCGTTAGTGTTGCAAAAGCAAAATACGTCCTCTTCTTTGGCAGACGAGACCACTCGAATTTATGATCTTGCGTTAACCCAAATGGGGGCGTTGTCGTTAATGGGCGCGCTTATAGCGATTATTCTGGGTACCATACTGGCACGTGGCCTAAAACGGCAGTTGGGCGCAGAACCGCGTGATGTCGTAAGCGTTACCCATGCGGTTGCAAAGGGTGATCTTTCTCATACTTTAAGTATCCGTCGCGTATCTAAAAGTAGTGTTTTGTTTGCCATGCATCATATGCAAACCGCTTTGCGCAATGTGGTAGGCAGAGTGCATGAAAGCAGTGACGAGGTTGCCGCCGGGGCCCGCCATATAGCTGAAGGCAGTATCGATTTGGCCCAGCGTACCGAACAACAGGCGCAAAGCTTGCTACAGACGGTGGCCACAATGGCGGCGCTTGCCCAAACTGTGGATCGCAATGCAGAGGTTGCGCGCGACGTTGCGCAAAAAGCGATGTTGGCGCGCGAGCGGGCTGAAAACGGTGGGGGTGCGGTGGAAACGCTGGTGAATGTAATGCAACGAATCGATGTTTCGTCCAAGCGTGTCACCGAGATTGTGTCGCTAATTGATGAGCTGGCGTTTCAAACGAATATTCTGGCGCTGAATGCCGCAGTTGAGGCAGCCAGGGCTGGGCAACAGGGCAAGGGGTTTGCCGTGGTGGCCGGCGAAGTGCGTAATTTGGCGCAGCGCAGTGCTATTGCAGCGCAGGATATCCGAAATCTTGTACAAGAAAGTACGGCAGCGGCCGACAGCGGCAGCAAAATTGTTGGGCAAACCCGTGCAATGATTACCGAAGTGGTAGACGAAGTCAGGCAGGTGTCGGCGCTAATCCATGAAATCAGCAACGCCACGCAGTCGCAAAAAACAGGCATACAGCAGGTGAATGATGCCGTGTCGAGCTTGTCGTCGGTTACTCAGGAAAATGCAGTATTGGTACACAATGTGGCGGCGCGTGCCGATGGACTAAGCGGGCAGGCTGCGGCGCTGTTAAATGTAATGTCGATATTCAAATTAGGAGAGAAACCAGTATTGCATGGGTGAACCGTTTTGTTATTATCTGGGAACACCATAAAACATATTACTCTTAACAATTAATGCCACCCCTTTCTTGCGCCCAGTGCCGCGATAACGAACCCCTCGATTTTCAGTTTAGTTACGCGTTTCAACCTATTTTAAATATAGCGAACCGTGAAGTGTTCGCCCATGAAGCTCTGGTCAGGGGGGTAAAGGGCGAGTCAGCCTATTCCGTCCTTTCTCGTGTAGACGACAATAATCGCTATCAGTTCGACCAGGCCTGCCGTGTTAAGGCGCTTCAAATTGCATCGCAGTTAGGCTTGAATACGCGGCTGTCCATTAACTTCTTGCCCAATGCCATTTACAAACCCGAATTGTGCATCCGCACCACGCTCGAGGCGGCAAATAAGTACGACTTTCCGATTGATCAAATTATTTTCGAAACGGTGGAAGGCGAAGAGGTCGAGGACGGTAAATGGTTGGCTGAAATTTTGCGTGAATATAAACGCATTGGTTTTACTACTGCTATCGATGATTTCGGTGCGGGCTTCGCTGGTTTGAATTTGTTGGCCGACTACCAGCCCGATATTATCAAGCTCGATATGGACTTAATTCGTAATGTTCATGAAAGCCGTTCGCGTCAGGCCATTATCAAAGGCGTCGAGCGCATGGTCGAAGAGCTGGGTATTGTCATGATTGCTGAAGGTGTGGAAACCTACGAAGAGTATTGCTGCTTACGCGACCTGGGTATCAATTTGATGCAGGGTTATTATTTTTCCAAACCACTTTTCGAAGCTAAGGCATCCGAAGCAGATATCCCCTGGCCTGACTGCGCCGGTTCATAGGGCGTCCTCACATCCGACTCTATGTGGCCATCTACCAGCGTAATAGTGCGGTCGCATGTGTCGGAAAGCCGAGGATCGTGAGTCACAATTAAAACAGCACAACCGAACTCGCGATTGAAGCGTCGGAAAAGTTTAAAAATACCTCCGGCGGTTTGCGTGTCAAGGTTGCCAGTGGGCTCATCGGCCAACAAAAGGGCTGGCTGGGTAATAAGAGCGCGGGCAATGGCAACACGTTGTTGCTGTCCCCCCGACAAGTTGCCGGGTTTTTCTTGTGCGAATTTCTCCAGGCCTACGTCTGCAAGCAACTTTAGCGCACGTTCCCGATGGTCTTTGCTGGGCCTGCCCAGTGCAATCATCAGCGGCATAAGCACGTTTTCAATGACGCTGAACGCCGGAATGAGATGGTGGAACTGAAACACGAAGCCAATTTTCTGCCCGCGTGCAGCGGTTCGGGTTTCATCATCCATTTCCCGGGTAGGTTTGCCTTGCAAAAACAACTCGCCCGATGTGGGTTGGTCTAGCAAGCCCAACATATTCAAAAGTGTACTTTTGCCCGATCCAGAGGGCCCAACCAATGCGGCGAAATCATGATTTCCAATTTCCAGGTCGATACCGTGCAGTACCTCGGTTTCATTGGGCTTGCCCACGTTATACGATTTGCGTAGTTGTTTCAGCGCTAGAACAGAACGATTGGTTTCAGACATAACGAATCGCCTCGACCGGGTTTAAGCGGGCGGCACGCCAAGCCGGGACACTGGCAGCCAGTACGCCTGTAGCGGCCGCAAAAACCATCGTAACGGGTATAAGATTGGGACTAAGGGGAATGTAGAACAGCTTTGGCCCAAATGTATTGAAAGCCCAAACCAAACCGGTACCCGCGACAGCGCCCATTGCAGACCCGGCCATGCCAAGTAATGCGCCTTGTACCAGAAACACCCGCAGCATTTGTTGTTGCCTAATGCCCATGGCGCGCAAAATGCCAATTTCTCGTGTACGTTGCGTCACGCTTATTGCCAGTACGCTGGCGATTCCGAATGCAACCGATAAGGCTACAAACACCGTGATCATAGTGGTGGAAAGCCGCTGAGAGCTTAACGCGTTCATTAGCTGTGCGTTCGTTTCAATCCAGCTTTCCGCTTTCATACCCGTTAACTTTTGAATACGTTGGGCGTCGATGTCGGCGGCGAACAGGTTTTCTACCGTGACATCAATTAGAGTAACGCCGCCGGGTAAGTCTAGTAGCGATTGGGTTTGTTTGAGATCAAGGTAAACATAACGCAAGTCTAGCTCGCGCACACCCAGCTCAAAAATACCAGCAACGGTTACCAGTGCAGTGCGCCCGTCGCCGGCTTCAATTCGCATTTTGCTGCCAGTGCGCAGGCCCAGGTCTTTAGCCAGCAATCTACCAATAACGGCATCGCCAGCGCCAACCCGGAAAGTGCCGTCTATTATGTCGTCACTTACCGGAATAATTTTTTCGTATCGGGCGGGGTC
>NZLH01000210.1 GCA_002694155.1 Pusillimonas sp.
CCTATTGGTGTAATTCAAGAAGATCGCGGTAAACAATCATCATATTATGAGGAATTAGCTAGGAATATAAGAGACTTTAATAATCTCTAATTTCTACTATTTATAAATAGAGGTGTTATTGAGATAGAAACTTATTATGAAAATTTAATCTTATTATTTAACAAAAAGGAACAATTATGGCATTCCAAGTATCTGCAGGAGTCGAGGTAAAAGAAATCGACTTAACAAATGTGGTTCCAGCAGTTTCTACCTCTATTGGTGGTTATGCAGGGCCATTCAGATGGGGCCCTATTGAAGAAATTACTTTAATTGAAGGAGCGCTTGAAACAATTAATTAATGAAGCCAAAAATTACCTATTTTAATATTTAAAAATAATTATATATCAATAAGTTATTCAAATATATTTATAAATTACATTAGAAAAAGTTAAGGCTTTACTTTAACTTCTAAGAGACCGTTGTTTCAAGACGCCTAAGCCAGCTAATTTATGCTGGGCAGACATTTTTATCTGGCCGACGATTGTAAGCGCAAAGCGAAAAAGGCATAGTAACGGCTGCAAATCATTTATTTGTTTATCTGTATTTTTATACAGTATAATTCAATGCAATAATTCACTTTTTTGCCAAGGAAACTACATGGACGCCAAACAAAGCAAAACCGCTTCCGCCGAACGCGCCAAAGCACTGGCCGCAGCCTTATCTCAAATTGAAAAGCAGTTCGGTAAAGGGTCGGTTATGCGCTATGGCGATAACCAGGTCGAACACGACATCCAGGTCGTTTCCACCGGTTCGCTTGGGCTTGACATTGCGCTGGGCGTGGGCGGCTTGCCGCGTGGTCGCGTTATCGAGGTGTATGGCCCTGAATCATCGGGTAAAACCACGCTTACGTTGCAGGTTATTGCTGAAATGCAGAAATTGGGCGGTACCTGTGCGTTCGTTGATGCCGAACACGCACTCGATGTTCAATACGCTAATCGGTTGGGCGTGAATTTGTCTGATCTTCTCATTTCCCAACCCGACACCGGCGAACAAGCGCTTGAAATTACCGACGCCCTGGTGCGTTCGGGTTCGGTTGACCTTGTTGTTATCGACTCAGTAGCCGCACTGGTTCCCAAGGCTGAAATAGAAGGCGATATGGGCGATTCTTTACCTGGTTTGCAGGCCCGTCTAATGAGTCAGGCCTTAAGAAAACTCACCGCTAATATCAAGCGTGCCAACTGCATGGTCATTTTCATTAATCAAATTCGTATGAAAATCGGCGTTATGTTCGGCAACCCCGAAACGACCACCGGTGGTAATGCCCTGAAATTTTATTCTTCGGTGCGTCTCGATATCCGCCGTATCGGCTCCATTAAAAAGGGCGATGAAGTGGTCGGTAACGAAACTCGTGTGAAAGTCGTCAAAAACAAAATAGCACCTCCTTTCAAGCAGGCCGAGTTCGATATTATGTACGGGGCTGGCATTTCACGCGAAGGCGAAATTATCGACCTGGGTGTTCAGGCAGGCATTGTCGACAAGGCCGGCGCTTGGTACAGCTATAACGGCAACCGCATCGGGCAGGGTAAAGATAACGTTCGCGAATACCTGAAAGAGCATCCCGACATGGCAATTGAAATAGAAAACCGGGTTCGCGAACAAATGGGTATTGTGTCGCGTGCGCAGGCAAAAGCTTATGCCGAATCGCCCGATTCCCCAACAGACGACACTGAAGGCTCGGAAGAAGGGTTGGCCTAAGGGTAAGGTCATGCAAAGGTAGGTTGTGCAAGGGGCCGCGAATGGTAAATAATCCCTACCAAAAGGGGTCGGACGACGTTTTCGAAAATGCCGGCGGTGTTGCACCAACAAGCGCCGCCGCTTCGCAGGGCTCTTCATCGCGTAGGCCCTCTCTAAAAGCGCGTGCCATTGGTTATTTGTCGCGGCGCGAGCACTCCCGCCAGGAACTTGCCCGCAAGCTGGCGCCGCACGCCAACCCCGACAACCCGAACGAGCTCGAAGAGCTTTTGAATGAACTTGAAAAAGGCAATTGGTTGTCGAACGAGCGCTTTGCACAAAGCCTTGTTAATCGTCGTGCCCCAGGCAAAGGAACGGCTGCGGTCATGCACGAACTGCGTCAACACGGGTTAAACCCTGGTCAACTTGCATCTATCCAGCAAGAACTGGCCAACACCGAACTGGAACGCGCTAAGGCGGTTTGGGAAAAAAAATTTGGTGTGCCGCCCGCTTCGGCGAAAGACAAGGCGAAACAAATTCGTTTCATGGCTTCACGCGGGTTTTCGGCTTCGGTACTCGGTAAAATTTTGGGCGACTTAAACGATTTTTAACGTTTACCCGCCAGGGTTCAGAAAACTGTAGTTGGTTTGCTACGGAAAGATGTCAGGCGTTGCCTATGGTCACTTTAGGTGTAAATGTCCAAGTTTTCAAACGCAAATATGCAAAGCTGCGGTTGTACGAGTTGCGACTTGGTAAGTTATACTTGAAAAGTTTATCGCCTTAATTTCATTATTATTTTTCACCCCTTATGCCTTTGCCCGACTCCGAACTAAATCGCGAGCACCTGCACACACGTACCATTCGTGTCGATGCTTTCGCTCGGGAAGACGGCCAGTGGGATCTTGAAGCCGAGCTGATCGATGTGAAAGGGTACGACTTCCCCAAGCATGGCGGGGTGATTCACAAGGCGGGGCAGCCTGTGCATCACATGCATTTGCGTGTCACTTTTAACGAAGATTTCACCATTACTGCTGCACAGGCGGCCTACGACGCGGCTCCTTATAACGAACATTGTTATTCCATTGCGCCCGATTACGGCGATTTGGTTGGCATGAACTTATTACGCGGGTTTCGTCACGCCGTTAAGGCGCGTTTTGGGCGTACTGCGGGTTGTACCCACATGACAGAAATGTCGTATGTGTTGCCAACGGTTGCGGTGCAGTCTATGGCCGGGCGTCGTCGTAAAGTAGAAACGTCTCCCGAAGCGCAGAAGAAGAAGCCTTTTCAGCTTGAAGGCTGTCATGCTTTACGGCTCGACAGCCCCATGACAAAGAAGTTTCATCCCGAATGGTATATCGAGCCTGAAAAGGGTTCCGATTCCTGAATCAAGTTTTTATTTTCCACGTTCTGACAGGTAACAAATGAAAATTCACGAGTATCAAGGCAAGGAACTGCTGAAGCAATTTGGCGTGACAGTGCCGCGCGGTTTTCCTGCATTTTCCGTCGATGAGGCGGTTGCCGCCGCCGAGAAACTAGGCGGCCCGGTTTGGGTTGTGAAGGCCCAAATTCACGCGGGTGGTCGCGGCAAGGGTGGCGGTGTGAAGCTGGCCCGTTCTATCGACGAAGTGCGTCAATTGGCATCCGAAATTTTGGGTATGCAACTTATTACCCACCAAACTGGTGCTGAAGGCCAGAAAGTTCGTCGTTTGCTTATTGAAGAAGGCGCCGACATTAAAAAGGAATACTACGTTGGTATCGTTACCGACCGTGGTACCCAGCGTGTTTGCGTAATGGCTTCCAGTGAAGGCGGGATGGAAATTGAAGAAGTTGCGGAGAAGAACCCCGACGCCATCTTGAAAGTGTTCGTTGACCCCAAAACAGGCTTAACGGAAGCTGAAGCCTCTGAATTGGCTCGTGGCATTGGTGTGCCTGAAGCCTCAGTCGCTCGCGCTGCGGCCGAGTTTCAGAAACTGTACAAGGCTTACTGGGAAACCGACGCTTCGCTGGCCGAAATCAACCCGCTTATTCTTACGGGTTCGGGCGACATCATTGCGCTCGACGCCAAGTTCAATTTCGATTCGAATGCGTTGTTCCGTCACCCTGAAATTGTGGCTTATCGCGACCTCGACGAAGAAGATCCGGCCGAAGTTGAAGCCAGCAAATTCGACCTGGCCTACATTCAACTTGAAGGCAACATTGGCTGCCTGGTAAATGGCGCCGGTTTGGCCATGGCCACCATGGACACCATTAAGCTGTTTGGCGGCGAGCCGGCCAACTTCCTCGACGTAGGGGGTGGCGCATCGGCCGAGAAGGTAACCGAAGCCTTCAAGATCATGCTTAAGAACAAAGAAGTTAAAGCCATTTTGGTTAACATCTTCGGCGGCATTATGCGTTGCGACGTTATCGCTGAAGGCGTCATTGCAGCCTGCAAAGCAGTGAACCTGAATGTACCACTGGTGGTGCGCATGAAGGGCACTAACGAAGAGCTTGGCAAGAAATTGCTGGCTGAATCGGGCCTGCCTATTATTAGTGCTGACACCATGGCTGAAGCTGCAACCAAAGTTGTCGCTGCCGCGAAATAAGAATTTGCCGAGGATTTTTAAATGTCGATTTTGATCAACAAGGACACAAAAGTCATCACCCAGGGTATGACAGGTAAAACGGGTCAGTTCCATACCCGTATGTGCCGTGAATACGCTAATGGCAAGAACGCGTTTGTTGCTGGGGTGCATCCAAAGAAAGCCGGGGAAGAGTTCGAAGGCGTGCCTATTTTTGGTACTGTAAAAGACGCCAAAGAAGCTACTGGTGCAACGGTTTCCGTTATTTACGTACCGCCTGCGGGCGCGGCCGCAGCCATTTGGGAAGCGGTAGAGGCCGATCTGGACCTGGTTGTGTGCATTACTGAAGGTATTCCCGTTCGCGATATGCTGGAAGTACGTAATCGCATGCGCGAAGAGAACAAGAAAACCCTGTTGTTGGGCCCGAACTGCCCCGGCCTTATCACACCCGACGAGTTGAAGATCGGTATTATGCCAGGCCACATTTCACGTAAAGGTCGTATTGGTGTGGTTTCCCGTTCGGGTACTTTAACTTACGAAGCGGTGGCGCAGTTAACTGAACTTGGTTTGGGTCAATCAACGGCTGTAGGTATTGGTGGCGACCCCATCAATGGTCTGAAGCACGTTGACGTTTTGCAAATGTTCAACGAAGACCCCGATACCGATGCTGTAGTTATGATCGGTGAAATCGGTGGTCCCGATGAGGTGGATGCAGCAATGTGGGCCAAAGACAACATGAAGAAGCCTGTTGTTGGCTTTATTGCTGGCGTTACAGCGCCTCCCGGAAAGCGCATGGGCCATGCCGGTGCGCTTATTTCCGGTGGTGCCGATACGGCCGATGCGAAGCTGGAAGCCATGGAGGCTTGCGGTATTCGTACCACTCGCGACCCTTCGGAAATGGGCAAGTTGCTGAAATCGGTTCTGTAACCGGTTGGGCAATTTTTTAAAAGGCTCGCCCCAGGGCGGGCCTTTTTGATTAATTACAAAGTAAAAGGAAGTCTGTATGGGCCTGTTTAAATCACCCAACGATAAAGACGGTAAGGGGCCGGGTATTACCTTGCTGCAAGGGTTGCTTATTTTGGCCGTGCTGGGCATTGTTGGCTGGCTGGTTTCCTCTTATTTTGTTTCGTAGTTGTTTATGTCAGCACCTGAAAAACTTGTTATTGCAACCCGTGCCAGTCGCCTGGCGCTGTGGCAGGCCGAACATGTGCGCGCTTTGTTGAGGCAACTTTATCCTGCGTGCGAAGTTTCGCTACTGGAAATGACCACGCGAGGCGACCAAATTTTAGATCGCACCTTATCAAAAGTTGGTGGTAAGGGCTTGTTTGTTAAAGAGTTGGAAACAGCCTTGTTGGATGGTCGCGCCGATTTGGCAGTGCACTCGCTTAAAGATGTGCCGGTAGAACTGACGCACCCATTTGCGCTACCGGTAATCCTTCAGCGTGATGACCCGCGTGATGCTTTTGTGTCGAACGATTATAAGAACCTGGCGGATATGCCGGCGGGTGCGGTAGTGGGTACATCCAGCTTGCGCCGCGAGTCACAGGTTAGGGCTGCTTATCCCCATTTAACGGTCAAGCCTTTGCGCGGTAACCTTGACACACGCTTGGGTAAGCTCGACCGTGGTGAATACGGGGCTATTATTCTGGCAGCAGTAGGTTTGCGGCGCCTTAATTTACACGATCGAATCCGTTGCTGTTTAGAGCCAGTAGAAAGCCTGCCGGCCGCCGGGCAGGGCGCTTTGGGCATTGAAATTATGGCCGAAAGGCAAGATTTGGCGAACTGGCTGGCGCCGCTGGCTTGTTCCACGGCTACTGCTTGCTCCCTTGCTGAACGGGCTGTATCACGTGTTTTGGGCGGGTCGTGTCAGGTTCCGTTGGCTGCCTATGCTGAATTGCAAGGTGAAACCGTGCATTTGAATGCTTTAGTCGCCGAGCCCGATGGCACCACAGTTATTCGTGCGTCGGGCAGTTCGCCGGTTTCTCAAGCCCAGTCAATGGGTGAAAGCGTTGCACGGGAGCTTATGGATAAAGGCGCCAAATCGATTCTCGATCGACTCTCGGATAGCAGCGACGCATCGCAAACGGGTGGCAACGCCGCACCTCTAACCTAAACAGGTCGGTTTATGTCTGGTCGCCCACGTTCTTGCGTTGTTCTTACCAGGCCGGCAGGGCGTAATCAGATTCTGTCGGCCAGCTTGCGCGGGGCGGGCTTTAATGTACTAGACATGCCGGTTTTGGCGGTTTCTGCCTTGCCCTACGACGTCGAGTCGTTTATTTGGCCGCAAGATTATCAGTTAATGATTTTTGTCAGTGTGAACGCAGTCGATTTTTATGTGGCGCGTTTGCAGGCAATGGTGGCGGGCGGTCGTTATCAGGCGGACTTCTCCCGGGTTACGCTGGCAGCGGTTGGGCCTTCAACCGCGGCTCGTTTGCGCAATGAACCCTTATTTCAAGCAGCACGTGTTGTTTCTCCAGCCCAAGGGTGTACGTTTGACTCCGAGGGGTTATTGGCGACACTTGAAGCGGATTTATCCGTCGTTTCACAGGCTGCCATTGTAAGGGGGCAGGCCGGGCGTAACTGGTTGGCCGAGCAATTAAGTGCCCGAGGTATTAAGGTCGATCGTTACGCTGTATATCAGCGCCACCCCGTTAGTTGGTCGGATACCGGTTTGCAAGCATTGAAGAATTGCGTACACGAAGGGGGGCGACTAACCGTTTTGCTTACCAGTACCGAGGCGGTTGACGCTTTTTGTGCAAACATGAAAGCGGGAGATCTGGCATATTTGCTGGGGGCAATGCGTTTTGTGGTCATACACGAAAGGGTTGCAGCGCGTTTACAATCACAATTACGCAGTATTCCCGATGCACAAGTGACGCCCGGGGTTAAACTATGTGCTCCCGATGATGAGTCGATGCTTCGGGCCCTGATGCTTTCAGCTACTCTTTAACAGGCCGGAATAAGAATATTAGCCATGACAGAATCAAAAAACGCTTCGCAAAACGAAAAGCAACAAGACGACAAGCAGGCGCCAGGCGCAAAGCCTAACGCGCAATCGGGCAAACCAGCGCGGCCTGCTGCGCCAAAACGCAGTGGCAAGCCGATCTTGCCGGTATTATTGGTACTGGTGCTGCTGGTTGCCGTGGTATTGGGTGGCGTTGTTTGGTGGCAGCATCAAACACATCAGAAGCGTATTGGCGACCTTATGGCGCAAATTCAGCGCAGCACAACGGCTTCGCAACAGGCGGGCGAGTTGGCAAAGCAGGCGCAAACCGAGGCACAAACCCAGGCTGAGGCGGTCCGCGAGATGCGCGCTTCGCTGGCTGCCATGCAAGGCCAGGTCGGAGATCTTGACCAGGCCTTTCAAA
>NZLH01000211.1 GCA_002694155.1 Pusillimonas sp.
AGGTGGCCGCCTTGGGGTAAGTCGTACAAGCGTGTGCTGGTGGTTGTGTGTTTGCCTGCACCCAGTGCAATTGAATGTGCCTGGGTTTGTGCCTGCGCATTTGGAATAAGCGTATTGAGCAAGGTTGATTTACCCATGCCGCTTTGGCCCAGAAGCAAACTGGTTTTTCCTTTTAAGTATGGCAGCAGCAGGTTGTTAACCTGATCAGTATCCAGGGCACTAAGCTCGATAATTGGCAACCCAAGCGCAGAGAATGGTTGAAGGCGCTGACGCGCTGCGGGCAAGTGCGATTCAAGGTCGGCTTTGTTCAAAATAATCAGGCAATCGATGTCGGCAGCTTTTGCCGCAACCAGGGCGCGGCCTACCAGATCGTCCGAGAAAGCGGGTGTGGTGGCAACCACAATAAGCAAGAGGTCGACATTGGCGGCGAACTGCTTCGTGCGCATGTCGTCTGAGCGGTAGAGCAAATTACGGCGTTCAAGCCTTTTTACAATAACGCCTTCTTCACCTGCCTGAAGTTGAACAAGTACTTCATCCCCTACGGCAGCGTCGGTTTTCTTGCCTTTAGGAAAGCAAGTGCGCTGGGTTCCATCAGGTAGTTCAATTGTGTAATGGCGCCCGTAGGCGCTTACCACCCGGCCATGAACCGCATTTTCATATCCCATGTTGTTTTGCTTCCCAGCCTAGTGGCCGTACTTCAGTTTCTGGATACGAATGGCCGCAGGCGGGTGGCTATCGTAGAACGCCGAGTGAACCGGGTCGGGTGTAAGCGTTGCAGCGTTATCGTCGTACAGCTTTACCAAAGCTGAAACCAGCGCATCGGGGCTGGCTTGTTGGGCCGCGAAGTGGTCGGCTTGGAATTCGTCGCGACGCGACAGCAGGCTGAATAACGGCGTAACCCAGAATGTAAAAACAGGCACTACCAGGAAAAACAAGATCAATGCTAAAGCATCGTTGGGGCGCCCCAATTGCGGAATAACGCCCAGGCCCGTGTAGAACCAAACTTGTTGCGAAAGCCAGCCCAGAACCTGAAAGAAAACCAGCGCCATTAGAAAACTGAGCGCCATCCGCTTAAGAATATGTTTGAATTTGAAGTGCCCCAGTTCGTGGGCCAGTACGGCTTCAATTTCTTCCCCTGATAATTTAGCCAGCAGGGTGTCGAAGAAAACAATGCGGCGTGATTTGCCAAAGCCGGTGAAGTAGGCGTTGCCGTGTGCCGAGCGTTTAGAACCATCCATCACGAACAATCCATTAATGGCAAAACCGCAGCGTCTGGCTAAATTATGAATGCGTTCAGCCAGTTCGGGGTTGTCGAGCGGGGTGAATTTGTTGAACAGGGGCGCAATAACGGTAGGAAACAGCCACATAATGGCCAAGTTAAATACCACCCAAATACCCCAGGCCCACCAATGCCAATTGGCCCCGGCATTACCCATAACCCACAGCACTAAAGCGGCCAGCGGCAGGCCCAGCATAGCGGTAACCACCAGCCCTTTGGCCACATCGCTGAAAAACAGGCCTGGCGTCATGCGGTTAAAACCGAAGCGGGCCTCTAGTTTAAATTTGCGCCATATTGAAAAGGGCAGATTCACGATGCCCATAATAAGCACCACGGCTGCGATAAGTGCCAGCTGGCGTGCCATTTCGTGCTCGATAAGGCGGGCCAGCTCAACATCCAGAAACTGCAAGCCCCCCAATAACGTAAGCCCTACAAGGACAGCTGCATCAACCAGCGTTTCCACCATACTGACCTGTATTTTGCCGTGCGTGTAGTCGGCCGCCCGTTGATGGCTTCGCAGGCTGATGCGGTCGGCAAACGCTGCGGGGACTTCGTTTCGGTGCTGATGTACGTGGCGAATTTGACGCCAGCCCAGCCAAAGGCGCGTAACAATATCGGCAAACAGAAAGGCAACAAACAAAATGGTGAACATAGGCAACGTACAGTTATGCGAAAATTGGTGTTTTAAGGGATGATTATATGGCGGTTAATAAAGAACAACGTTTAATTTGGCTCGACCTGGAAATGACCGGTCTTGACCCGGAAAAAGAACGTATTATTGAAGCGGCGGTTGTGGTTACCGAGCCCGATCTGACACTTGTGGCTGAAGGGCCGGTTATGGTTATTCACCAAAGCGATGAGCTACTGAATGCAATGGATAAGTGGAATACTGCCACCCATGGCAAAACGGGCCTTACCGATAGGGTGAAAGCATCAACTACCACTGAACAACAGGCAGAGGAAGCGTTGTTGACATTTTTGTCTCAACACGTGCCAGCAGGTAAGTCTCCGCTATGCGGTAACACGGTGGGCCAAGACCGGCGCTTTCTGGTGAAATACATGCCGCGCCTTGAAGCATTCTTTCACTATCGGAACCTTGACGTTAGCACGTTGAAAGAACTTGCTCTTCGTTGGAGGCCCGAAGTGTATAAAAGTTTCGTTAAGCAAAGCCGTCATGAAGCTTTGGCCGATATTTATGAGTCAATCGACGAGCTTAAGCATTATCGCGAACACTTTCTTAAACTGGATACCCCCACAGTCTCATGAGTGAATCAACTGTTTCTCTTTCCGACAACAGTGTGCTGTTGTCGATTCAGAATGGCATTGCGCGCATTACGCTGAATCGCCCCGACAAACTCAATAGTTTCACAGCGTCAATGCACGACGCCATGCGTGAAGCCATGACGCATGTTGAAACGCAAATGCCGCGTGTACTCGTCATAACAGGGGCTGGGCGTGGCTTTTGCGCTGGGCAAGACTTGTCGGCCCGGGTGGCCAAACCAGGTCAGGCGCGGGTAGATCTGGGTGAAAGCATTGAAAAGAATTATGGGCCCCTGGTTAAACGCTTACGGGCATTGCCTATGCCTGTGGTGGTAGGGGTAAACGGTGTGGCAGCCGGTGCCGGTGCGAACTTGGCCTTGGCTGGCGATATCGTCATTGCTCGAGAGTCAGCCAGTTTCATCGAGCCTTTTTGTCGTTTGGGTTTATTGCCTGATACGGGCGGAACGTATGCTTTGCCGCGTTTGGTGGGGTCGGCCCGCGCGATGGGCATGGCGTTGCTGGGCGAAAAGCTTAGCGCGCGTAAAGCCGAGCAGTGGGGGCTTATTTGGGAATGCGTGGCCGATGATGCGTTTGACGAGCGCTTGAACGCATTGGCGCAGCATTTCTCAACTGCACCTACAAAAGGGCTGGCGGCGGCTAAGCAGGCATTGAACCAAAGTTTAAGTAACACGCTGGCCGAACAATTGAACCTGGAACGCGACTTAATGCGCGAGCTGGGTTACAGCGATGATTATGCCGAAGGCGTTGCGGCATTTATGGAAAAACGTTCGCCCGTTTTCAAGGGTCGTTAATAATGTTGCCAGGCATGCCCAGTTCGGTTGCAGGAATTGGCACTGATATCGCGATTGTCAGTCGCTTTGAAGCGGCCTTTGCGCGTTTCGGCTTGCGTTTCGCTCAGCGTATTCTGGGCCCAGGCGAATTGCCGGTATTCGAGCGCCGGCGTGCGCGTGATCCCGCTCGGGGAATCCGTTATTTGGCCACACGGTTCGCAGCGAAAGAAGCTTTTTCTAAAGCCATTGGGCTAGGTTTGCATAGCCCAATGACTTGGACGCGCATGGAAACCTTGAATGCGCCGGGTGGTAAACCACAAGTGAAGTTGAACGGACCCTTAGCCGATTGGTATGCCGAACGGTTCGGTGCGGCGCATGTTTCCGTTAGCGACGAAAAAGACACAGTTATTGCATTTGTTCTTGTAGAGTCAAAACCGGCCTGAAAGGCCCGAGGAGCATTATGGTTGCGGTAGTACCGCCTGGCCAGGTAATGGTCGATGTAGAAGGGTTTAGCCTTGCACCTCACGAGGTGGCGCGCTTATGTCACCCGCAAGTTGGTGGCGTAATTCTGTTTGCACGTAATTTCGAAAGCCGCGCACAACTTACCAGTTTGTGCGCCGAGATTCACGCAGCGCGCGACGAGCCTTTGCTAATTGCGGTGGATCACGAGGGCGGGCGAGTGCAGCGCTTTAAGGCCGATGGCTTTACGCCGTTACCATGCATGCGCCGCTTTGGTGATATTTGGGAGGACGACTCTTTGGCTGCTATGCGCCTGGCCACAGAAACAGGTTATGTGCTGGGGGCAGAACTGCGTGCGTGTGGTGTTGATTTAAGCTTTACGCCGGTGCTTGACCTTGATTACGGTCAAAGTTCGGTTATTGGCGATCGGGCTTTTCACCGCGAACCTCAGGTTGTAGCAATGCTGGCGCGGGCCTTGATTCAGGGCTTAATGTTGGCTGGCATGGCGGCATGCGGTAAACACTTCCCGGGCCATGGCTATGTGAAGGCCGATTCGCATCACGAAATTCCGGTAGATGACCGTGCGCTTGAAGACATTATGCGTGAAGACGCTGCACCTTATGGGTGGCTGGGCGACATGGTTTTGCCTTCGGTTATGCCGGCGCATGTTATTTATTCCAAGGTTGATGCGCATCCGGCGGGGTTCTCGCGTTACTGGATTCAAACCATATTGCGCGAGCAACTGGCTTACGATGGCGTGGTTTTTTCCGATGACCTTACTATGGAAGGTGCGTCTGTTGCAGGCGATATTCAGGCGCGTGCGCAGGCAGCGTTTCAGGCGGGGTGCGACATGGTGCTGGTATGTAATCGGCCCGATTTGGCAGATACACTGTTGCAGCAAATGAAAACGCCGCCGAACAACAGTGAAGCCGTAGCCCGCATTCGTAAATTGGCGCCACGATTTAGTTGCCCCAATTGGGAAGTTTTACAGAACCAGGCGCGTTATCAGTATGCCCGAGCCCTTCAATCTGAAATCATTTCTGGCTGATTTACCGCATTTGCCCGGGGTGTATCGTCATTTGGATGAAAATGACGAGGTGTTGTATGTGGGTAAGGCGCGCGACCTTAAAAAGCGTGTTTCGTCTTATTTTCAAAAGAACTTGTCAAGCCCGCGCATTGCACACATGGTGGCGCGGGTTAAGCGCGTTGAGGTTACCGTTACGCGTACCGAAGCTGAAGCATTGTTGCTGGAAAACAATCTGATCAAG
>NZLH01000212.1 GCA_002694155.1 Pusillimonas sp.
CGTAATTATCGAGCACACTGACAAGTCGGCCAGCTTCAAGCTCTTGTCGCACCTCCCACAACGAGCGCCAGGCCAGCCCGCAACCGGCCAGTGCCCATTCAAGCAAAACCGAGCCATCGCTGCTGTTAAGCGTGCCTTTTACCCGGTAAGCCCGAGTTTTGCCGTTGTGTTGCAGCAGCCAGCCCTTTTGGTTGCCTTGGCTGCCGAACGACAGACAATTGTGATGAATCAGGTCGTCGGGCGTAGCGGGTCGGCCAAAACGCTGAAGGTAATCGGGCGAGGCAACAATTACGCGGCGGTTGTCTGCCAGGCGCATGCCAATGAACTGGGAATCATCCAGGTCGCCGATGCGTATGGCGCAGTCGTAGCGTTCTTCGATCAGGTCAACAAGACGATCGGTCAGGTCAAGCGTAATCTTAATATCGGGGTAGCGTTGCAAAAAGCCAGGAATAAGCGGTGCAATATGGCGTCGTCCGAAGCCGGCCGGCGCGCTCAGACGCAGTTCACCGCTGGGTTGAGCACTTCCCTGGGCCACCTGACTCTCGGCATCGTTCAGTTCTTTCAAAATACTTTGTGCTTTCTCAAGAAAAGCGGTTCCTTCGGATGTCAGGGAAAGACGCCGGGTAGACCGTACCAGCAACTTTACGCCCAGACGTTTTTCCAGCGCATCCATGCGGCGACCCATCATGGTAGGCGCAACCCCTTCGGCGCGTGCCGCGGCCGACAGGCTTCCCTGAGTGGCGACCGACACAAAACTTTCCAGTTGTTTGAACTTATCCATTTTTCACATCTTGAAATGCTGCATTGCGGCCTTATCTATTCACTATCCGAGCAGATGCTCAACCTTATTTTTGAAAGAAGACTATGCGATTCGACAAATTAACGACCAAATTTCAGCAAGCGCTTGCCGATGCGCAAAGTCTTGCGATCCAGAACGATAATCAGTATATCGACCCTTTGCATTTATTGTCGGCTTTGTTGGCCGACAACGACAGCGGGGCAGGCAGCTTGCTGGCGCGTGCCGGCGTAGCAGTGAACCGTTTGGTGCCCGCAGTAAATTCGGCTATTAAGTCGTTGCCACAAGTGCCGGGTTCAGCCGGCAACGTTCAGATCGGGCGTGAACTCCAATCGGCACTGGCACTTACCGACAAGGAAGCATCGAACCGTGGTGATGCCTACATCGCCAGCGAGCTTTTCTTGTTGGTGTTGGTAGACGATAAGGGTACGGCCGGCCGGTTGTTGCGCGAAGCCGGGGCACAGCGCAAGCCGCTGGAAACTGCAATTGAGGCGATACGTGGGGGTGCGTCGGTAGCCGACCCTGAAGGGGAGTCTAACCGCGAGGCACTGTCCAAATACACAACCGACCTAACCGAGCGCGCCCGAGAAGGCAAGCTGGACCCGGTCATTGGCCGTGACGACGAAATTCGTCGCACGATTCAGATTTTGCAGCGCCGTACCAAGAATAACCCCGTGTTAATTGGTGAACCGGGTGTGGGTAAAACGGCTATTGTAGAAGGCCTTGCGCAACGCATTATCAATAACGAAGTACCCGAAACCCTGAAGGGTAAGCGGGTGCTGTCGTTAGACCTGGCCGCTTTGCTGGCGGGCGCCAAGTATCGGGGCGAGTTCGAAGAACGTTTAAAAGCGGTTTTGAAGGAGTTGTCGCAAGATCAGGGCGGCATTATTGTTTTCATTGATGAGCTGCACACCATGGTAGGGGCCGGTAAGGCCGAAGGCGCCATGGATGCCGGCAATATGCTTAAGCCTGCGCTGTCGCGCGGTGAGTTGCATTGTATTGGTGCCACCACGTTGGACGAATACCGCAAATATATTGAAAAAGATGCTGCGCTGGAGCGTCGTTTCCAGAAAGTGCTGGTTGACGAGCCCGATGTTGAATCTACCATTGCCATTTTGCGTGGTTTGCAAGAGCGTTACGAGCTTCACCACGGTGTGGCTATTACCTACCCCGCTATTGTGGCGGCGGCAGAACTGTCGCACCGGTACATTACAGATCGCTTTTTGCCCGACAAGGCAATTGACCTGATCGATGAGGCCGCCGCGCGTATTCGTATGGAAATCGATTCCAAGCCAGAGGTCATGGACAAACTGGATCGCCGCATTATTCAGCTGAAAATTGAGCGTGAGGCGGTAAAGAAAGAGACCGACGAAGGCTCCATGCGCCGTTTGAAAGTTATTGAAGACGAGCTGGAAAAATTGCAGCGCGAATATAACGACTACGAAGAAATCTGGAAGTCGGAGAAAGCGGCTGTGCAGGGCTCACAGTCGGTGAAGGAAGAAATTGAACGTACCCGCGCCGAAATGGCCGAATTACAGCGTAAAGGTCAGTTCGACAAACTGGCCGAGCTGCAATATGGGAAATTGCCAGAACTTGAAGCACGTTTGAAAGCCGCTGAAGCCGGTGGTGACGACGAGCAAGAGAAGTCGGACAAGCCGAAATTATTGCGCACAGAGGTCGGTGCGGAAGAGATTGCAGAAGTGGTATCGCGGGCAACCGGCATTCCTGTGTCGAAAATGATGTCGGGTGAGCGCGAGAAACTGTTGGGTATGGAAACGCATTTGCATCGCCGTGTGGTGGGGCAGGATGAAGCCGTTAGTTTAGTGGCCGATGCCATTCGTCGTTCTCGCGCTGGCCTGGCCGACCCGTCTCGTCCCTATGGTTCGTTTTTGTTCCTTGGGCCTACGGGTGTGGGTAAAACCGAACTTACCAAAGCATTGGCCGATTTCTTGTTTGATTCTGAAGACCACATGATTCGTATCGACATGAGTGAGTTCATGGAGAAACACTCGGTTGCGCGATTGATTGGTGCGCCGCCCGGGTATGTGGGCTACGAAGAGGGCGGCTATTTAACGGAAGCGGTTCGTCGTAAGCCATACAGCGTCATTCTGTTGGATGAAGTTGAAAAAGCACACCCCGATGTCTTTAACGTGCTGCTGCAGGTGCTTGACGATGGGCGTTTGACCGATGGCCAAGGACGCACGGTCGATTTCCGCAACACGGTTATCGTAATGACATCGAATTTGGGCTCGCAGCATATTCAAAGCATGGCCGGCCAACCTTACGATGTGGTTAAGGAAGTAGTGTGGGAAGAGCTGAAAACCTCATTCCGCCCCGAGTTCCTGAACCGTATCGATGAAGTGGTTGTTTTCCACGGGTTGGAGGCCAAGCATATCGAGTCGATTGCCCGTATTCAGATTCAGCGTTTGCAAGCCCGTTTGGCGCAACACGAGATGCGTCTGGAAGTGTCCGATGGGGCTTTGGCGCAATTGGCCCATGCCGGGTTCGACCCTGTGTTTGGCGCACGCCCATTGAAGCGTGCGATTCAACAGCACATTGAAAACCCGATAGCCAAACTCATTCTGGAAGGTAAATTCGGCCCGAAAGATGTTATTCCGGTAGATTGGCGTGACGACAAGTTCGTGTTTGAGCGCACTTTGCAGTAATGCAATAAGGCTATAAGGCAGTAAGCGCAACGGCCCGCTTGTTCTAAGTGGGCCGTTATTTTTTGCCGCTACCGCTGGCGGCACTGCGTGAATGGTCGCCAGTTTTTATAGTGTTTCTTCGCGACCGTAAAACTTTACGCCAATTTCAATAGCTTCACGCCCTTGTGCGCGACGATGTCGGTTGGTGTCGCGCAGTGAGTAGATACAACCACAATACTCTTGCTGGTAAAAACCCTCTCGCTTACTGATTTCAATCATGCGGGCCGAACCGCCGCCTTTGCGCCAGTTGTATGTCCAGTAAGCCAGTTCGGGGTAGCGGGCGGCCGCCCGTTCGCCGCAACCATTAATTTGGTTCATGTCTTTCCAGCGCGAAATGCCTAACGAGCTGGTAATGGTGTCGAACCCATGCTCGTGGGCGTACAAGGCAGTGCGTTCAAAGCGCATGTCGAAACACACAGTGCAACGTTCGCCGCGCTCAGGTTCGTTTTCCAACCCCTTTACGCGTTCGAACCAGTTATCGCGATCGTAGTCGGCGTCGATAAACTCGATGTTGTGTTCTTCAGCAAAACGAATGTTCTCGTTCTTGCGAATTTCGTATTCACGGTCGGGGTGAATATTTGGGTTGTAAAAGAAAATACTGTAGTCGATACCCGACGCGGTCATGGCTTCCATGACTTCGCCCGAACAAGGGGCACAGCAAGAGTGCAGCAACACTTTCTTGCGGTTATCGGGTAGCTGTAATTGGGGGCGTTTGTATTCACTCATAGGTGTATTTTAATCGGGTAACACCGTATTCCAAAGTGCTATGACAGCGTCGCGCTCAACAATAAACTCGTCTTGCGGGACACGCGCCACTTCTGCGCCCTGTAGGCGCAAGCTATGTTGTGCTTTGCGAAACACCCGATAGGCATCAGACACTTCCCGGGCAAGTTCTGCCGGAATCAGTTTGGCCTCGGACGCCAGCTTTAGTAGTGTGATGTTGCCCAGGTTCTCTAGTAGAACGGGGTATTCACGTGCATGACTTAATACCAGGTACTGCGTAATGAATTCGATATCCACCATGCCGCCCCGGTCGTGCTTCAGGTCGAACAGTTCGCTGCGGTTGGGGTGGCCAGCCGCTATTTTGTTACGCATGTCCTTAACATTCTTGTACAGCGTAGCCGGGTCGCGCTTAAGCAACAACACATCGCGGCGAATGGTTTCAAAGCGTTCGCCCACCGCCGGGTCGCCAGCTGCAAAGCGGGCGCGCGTGATGGCTTGATGCTCCCAGGGCCAGGCATGGGTAAGTTGGTACTGCTTGAAGGCGTCAACCGATACGGCCAGTACACCTGCGTCACCATCGGGGCGAAGCCGCAAATCAATTTCGTACAGACGGCCAGATGAAGTCATGGTGGAAAGCCACGAGGCCATTCGACGACCCAGCTTGGCGTATACCTCGGCGGCGTCTTCACGTTCATCGTCATACAAAAAAACCAGGTCGAGGTCCGAGGCATACCCTAGCTCTTTGCCACCCAGGCGCCCGTATGCAATAACCGCGAACCGATACGGCGGGACGGGTTGGTTACGCTGGTCTTTCGGTTGCACCATGGGCCACACGCGCGTGATGGTTTCATTTAGCATCATGTCGGCTAGCGCCGAGAGCTGATCGGCCAGCTTTTCTACACTTAGTACGCCGCCTAGGTCTTGTGCCAATAACTGGAA
>NZLH01000213.1 GCA_002694155.1 Pusillimonas sp.
ATTACACTCAAATCCGTAGTTGACCATTTCGACATGATACTTGTCTCCCTTACTTCCTGTTACGGGCCAGCGAACACCGACCCACGGATGACCTTTAGTTTGAATAACTTCTGACTCGTGTGCCATTGAGCTTCCTTTTCAATCTTAATAGAGCCTTTGCATGAATTGATCTTGCACTAGCCGCAGATTTGCCAATATGATCACCCACATTAGCGTATGTCATTTCTTTCACAGTTTTTAGCATTACCACTGTAAATTGTTCAGGCGTTAAACAGCCTTTGATTGTTAGTAAAGTATCCATTACCATACCAACAAAATAGGTAGAGCTGACATGAATATAACGAATAGGATACCACAGATCCAAGTTTCTACAATATGATTCATTATACACGTACCTCATAACCAAGATTTTTAAGAACCCAATCTTCACCAAGATCAGCGGCTAAAGCCAAGACTACACCTTCTCGTGGATGTGTATCCATGCGCTCGATAAAAGTACGAAGCGAACCCATGTGACCACGGTTAAAGCGATCTTTAACTTCGATAACATCGTTACGATCTTCGGCATACATTTCAGCCATATCATTGTCAACACCCATAAACTCAACGTGGCTGTTCCAAAGATTCTTTTCAAGCTTTGTAAGATTTTCTAAAAACATATCAGGACTCCTCTTCCTTTTTGATTATAGATATATTATACACTAGTTTTTCGGAAAAGTAAACAAAAAAATGCACTTAAAGTGAAAAAAAATGCAAAATATTGATAAAGCAATGATGAGACTGTTGAGCATGTCAGACTGGCAAGAGTTCAGGGGTTTTGATTCAAAGAAGATAAAAAAAGAACTACAACTTTTCGATAACGAATGGAAAAGATATAATCCTAGAAAAACTCCTAACAACCGTTGGGGGCTAAGTGTAACAAGTTTTGATGGAGGATTAAGTGGTATTCCAGATCTAGATAGTTTATTAAACTATGAGCAAGAGACTGGTATTACTTTGCACAATCACCAATGTACTGAACCAACACTAGTCTGGGAACAATGTGAAGAGTTAAAAAGATTTTTAGAACCATGGAAGAAATGGGTTACTAGATGTCACTTTTTACGTTTAGATAAAGGTGGCTTTTTTCCAGATCACTGTGACATCAATAAACATGATTTTAGTTATGATGAAGTAAGATTTGTAGGATTCGTAAATACTAACAGGTATGGATTCAAATGGATTTATGATGATAAAATAATTCATGCAGATAACGGTACATTCTGGTATTTCAATGCAAATAAAAGACACTCTGTATTTTCAACTTGGGATAATATGATTTTATTAGTTGTTTGTATGAATTTCGACGAAGAATTATTTTTACAAATGATGGATTCAGCGTTAGTGAGATAATGCTTTTATTTTGGTGTTTGCTAGGCGTTATAACGGGCGTCACTTTCGGTATAGTTCCCGGTGCAGGACCTTTTCTTGCTATAGCATCATTATACTCACTTCTATATTTTGCTGATCCAGTTTCTATAATAACATTTTACATATCTTTAATTATAACGTGTAATTACACTAACAGTGTAACATCAATTTTGTATGGTATACCTGGTGACCCAGCTGCAGCAGTGACAGCTAGGTATGGCCATAAAATGTTACTAGATGGCAAAGGCCATCTTGCCGTAAGTAGTAACGCTATCTCTAGTACTATAGGTTCATTGTTTGCTGTAAGCCTATTTTTATTTTTCTTACCTAATATTTTTTCTTTATTTAAGTTCTACAATAGCACTATACAATTTTCAATAGTTTTAGTAGCCATTGTATTACTAGCTTTTGTTTCTAAGCAAAAATTGTGGAAGACAACACTTTTGTTTATTTTAGGTGGTGTCTTAGCTAAAATTGGATTTGATAACTTAACACATAAGTCTTGGGGAACTTTTGGAATAGATTATTTAACTTTAGGCATACCTTTTAGTTCGATGATGATAGGCTTATATATTTTGCCAGAGGTGTCTAAATTTTATGAATACAATTTTAGTGATAATAATAAAATTACGAAGTTTGGTTATTCATTGAAAACGCTACCTTCCACATTATTTGGTAGCTTTGTAGGCTTTTGGTGTGGATTAGTCCCTGGAGTTACAAATATACTTGGAAGTTATGTTAGTGCATCGTTTGTAAAAAAAGATATTAATAAGATAGCAACTGCAGAGTCTGCAAATAACAGTGGTGCTCTTAGTTCAGTATTACCTCTATTGATACTAGGCATACCAATCGTAGGCAGTGAAGTTTTAGTTTACTATCTCATTGTATCAAAGGGATTTAGTTTTAATTTAGAAAGTCTATATCAATTTCAACCTGTGTTGTATTACATACCTTTAATACTTTTTATATGTTTATTTTTATCATGGTTGGGTTTTAATCACTTAGCAAAAATAACTAGCTTATATAAGATGTATAAAAATTATTTTAGCATAAGTATTATAGTTTTAATATCTGCAATGAGCTTATACATATATCCAGTTAAAATGTGGTTTTTAATTTCACTTATAATATTATCTTTACTAGGATATTTTATTAGAAGGTGGGATACGTTTCCTGTTTTATACGGTTATTTTTTAACAGATCTTTTTTGGGAAAATCTAATAAGAGTAATGGTTATATACACATGAAGAATTTGATACTTGGTTTTAAAAGAGGCCGCAACAAGTGGCATGGCTTTTCTGAAGCTTTGCAAAATGCAGGCCAAAGTGTTGATGTGGTTATCGACAACTTTGATAGTATTGATGGTAAGTATGATAGGATCTGGTGCATGGCAGAAAGTTTGTTGCCAATACAATTAGAACTAGAAAAAAGGTATGGCTTAAGTAACATAACTCAAAAAGCAGTAGAAACACTTATTAATAAAAAGAAGTTTGATGATTTTTGTATTGCATCAGAGTTTGATATGTTAGTGCCTTATAGTGTAATACCTACTTGTATAGAAGACCTAGATTATTTTTATAAGAAAGCATTTATTATAAAACCCGTCATAGGTTCAGGTTCAAAGCAAAATTTTGATACTAACATAGCGTATTTATCATATCGCAATAAACAGGCTTTTCTAAAAAGTGTTCCTTGTGATTTATTATTCTACGTAAATCAAAGTGGTTTCATAGACAAAAATTTTAATAATCTTAGAAATTATTATATGGCGCAGGAATTTTTAGAACACAACACTTTTTATGCACCATATTTCTACGCAAATGAGAATGGTGAAGTAAAACACATATTTACTGTAGAAGGAAATTTACACGTCAACAAAATTGATGAACATAAATTTGAAGCTAAGCCTACAGATTTTATGATGGTAGATGATAATGAAGTACCTTCTGAAGTTTTATACTACAGAAATTATTTTTATGAAACTATTGTAGAAAAGTTGCAAATAAAAAATATGTTTTTTGCCGGACCAGATTTTTATTTTGATTCTAATAAAGATGTTAAGATTATAGATTGCAACCCGCGTATAGGTACGGGTTTGCAAATACTAAATGAAGTTCATAATAATGAATTACTTACTAAAATAATTTTAAACAAGCCTTTTGAGATAGAAACTAAATTTTGGTGGGTGACTGCAAAGATAAAGCCAGGCAGAATTAAACAAGTAAAAAACATGTCAGAGTTTCAAAAATACTTTGCTTTTCCTACTCCACAGCTTAAACCTGGAATGGTTTTTCCAGAATTTGCTTGGGGAGCTCAACAGAACGTAGCTAAGATTATTTTAAAAATACCAGGTAAAAATAAGTCTGATATGCATGAAACATATCAGACTCTTTGTGAACAGTTGCAGAATTGTATAGTTTATTAACTATTTAGTTCTACTGCTGATTTAACTTTTTCTACAATCATGTCTGTATTTTCTGAATTTACGACATAAGTTTCAGTGCCTTCAAATGAAGCTTGCCACTCAGTTGTACTCGACAAATCATGTACAATGTGGCGGTATTGTGAAACAATATCAGTAGATGCATTTACTGACAAAATCACATCGACAAAAGCAAAGTCTAAATCACCGGTTGCGCTTGTAGCAAAGCACGTTCCGTCAGCTTCTACTTTCTTTTGCTTGGTTGCAGTTGTAAAAATAGTGTCAGCATCTCCACCTAAGTAACCTCTTGTAGTTGCACCACTACCGTCGTAAGGCACAATTGTAATTTCAGAATCTAGGTCTGCGGACATCTGGTTAATGAATTTTTCTACAGCGGGTGAATCTCCCCACGTAGCAATTTTAATATTTTTACCTTTCATTTCATCCATCGATGAAAACTCACGGCTGCAAAGCACTGTTTCGTACACTTGTAAACCAATGATTGTATCTTCATCCATACGCACTCTTGGAGTTTCTTCATTGCCCGGCCATTCAGTACTCCACATAGTAACGATATTGTCTTTATCAAAATAGCTGCCTGCTACCATTGGGTTACCTGCTTGTACATATTCACCTTGAATACGATCATTGATAAAAGATAGCGCAGCATGAAATCCACCTGAGTCACTACCTGTATTTACAACAGTTGTACCTGCAATAGATGCAGTTGCCGTTGAAAAGAATAAAATAAAACTAAGAACAATGTTCTTCATTTGATCACCTCATGTTTATTGTTTAGTATTTTATATATTATTATTTAAGTTCCGGTTTTGTCGTAGTTGCGAGTAAAGAGATCTTGTACATCGAAATCAATACCACTGCCATAGCCTATAATACACACTTCATTTGTATGTAAATGAAACTCTGCAATTGTAAAAGTTCCAGTGTCTGTATTTGTAAAGACATAAACCGGTAAATAGGTTGTTGGTTCACCTGGCGCTTCGAGTTTTGCAACTGCACCTAGTAAAGCTTTTTCACCGTGTTGATTTAACACTGGCCAAAATTCTTGTTCAGGCCCGCACTGTACTGGCTTTTCTCGCCATTCAATACCTTGCTTTGGTTGTGCAAATGCTAGGTTAGAACCCACTATGACTGCGATTCCAAATGTGAATGCTATAATCAATTCTTTTGTAAATTTATGCATTATGTTTCCTATCAAAAAAGTGTGTGCCGGATTCTGTTCCCAGGCTCCGGCGGGCCCGTAAGGACTAGGCAGCTAAGGCCATACCTTTAGTAAACCCAACTTTACGAGCGAAGGTGTTACGCTTCTTCATAAACTTAGGTTGTGCAACGTTATCGTTTGCATTTACTTCTCGAAGACTCCAGCATCTGTCGATCCTATTTCGCCCCCACATAAAAACATGCTACTTATATGAACCGTCAAGGTTGTAATGTTTTGCATTATAGTGTGCACACAATAGCGCTGTAAATAATCCGTATTCTTTATAAAGTTTTCTAAACCAATTTATATAGTGTTTCATGTTTTTATGGTGGAGGCGTCGGGTACTGCCCCCGAGTCCAGTCTACCTTCTAGCATCTTCAATTATATTTATATTATACCACAAGTAGTGTTGAATGTAAATATAAATATTACTGAGAGTGGAATATATTATATTACTGTTTGATTTATATCTATCTAACTTTAACATAGGTAGATCGAAATGGTCGTCGCAGAAGTTTTAGCCGGCATAGCGTTGGTAAAGTCAAGCGTTGATTTTATTAAGTCGAATATTGATACTGCAAAAGACATTGGAGAAATCGCTGGTGCAATCGATGGATTGTTCCAAGGTGCTGAACAGTGCCAGAAACAAAGAAACAAAAAATCAGGTGTTAGTGTAAAAGATCAGTTTGGTATCAATAGTGTAGCCCAAGAAGTTATTGATGCAAAGTTAGCAGAAGAAAAACTACAAGAGATGAGAACATTAGTTGACATGCGCTTTGGTCCTGGTACGTGGCAAAGTATATTAGATCTTAGAGCTAAGAGAATACAAGAAGAAAAAGAAGCTAGAAGACTTAGGGCGATACAAAAACGAAAAGAAGAACAAGAGTTCTGGGAACAAATGAAAACGATTGCTATAATAGTAGGTTGTATAATAATTGGTGGAGGAGCATTTATCTTGGCTTTAACATACGCATGATTTATATTTTTTGGACTATAATTGCTTACTTACTTTGGTGTTTATTTTTTGGTGCATACGCTTATGAAATGGTTGAAAGATTTGACGTACCATATAAAAGAACAAAACTAGAAGAAAAATCTATGTCAATCAAAGAGAGATATAAGTTATGCTATATGCGATTCTCATCCAAATAGGAGCTACAGTATATAATTTTGATCACTTGTCTTACAAAGACTTAGAAACATGCGAATATCATAGAGAAAGAATATACGAAACTTATATGGACATTACATGGAAAAACTTTAAGGTTGAATGTCAGCGTCTATCAAACAAAGGCATGTCTTCTTCAACATCATGAATGTATAATTGAATCAAAGCGTAATGTAATACTTTCATCAAATCTTTTCTAGCATCTGAAGCCATACCTTTTTTACCATATCTTTGTGCGTACTTTAGTACATTACCAATACAAAAACCAGTGCCATGGCCCCCGTCAATAATAAACTCAGTGGCTTGAAAGTTATCTTTTGAGTAGTGACTGCTATATGTAGAATCAATATATTCTTGAAACTCTTTTAGTAATTCTTTTTCATTAAATTTATAATTAATCTTCTTCATTACAAAACTCCATGATCATTGGGAAGATAGGTTCTAAAGCTTTCGCACATTCTACTGCGAGTTTTATGTGTTCTTTTTGCGTGCCATGACCTGAACGTAATCCGATGTAATGGATCCAGGACCGTATGGTACCGTTGACATACAATCTAGATTCGATGATACCTTCCGGCAAAACTGCACGAGCTTGTTCTTTAGCGATGCCATTTTCAATCGCCCAGCTGTAAGATTTTTTTGCTGCATTTACTACCTCCGACTGTTGCATTAACCATTCTAATTGTAATTCAGCATCATTTGTATCGATACTATTTTGTCTATTCTTTGTATCTTGTAAACGAGTATCTCTTAGTTGAAACTTTAAATCTTGTGTAGGGTCAGCATACCTTTGACTAAACTCCTGAAAGGAGAATGACCTATGTCTTAGAAGCTGCCTTGCGATATCACGGGTAGTTTCTACTTCCAAGCAAGCGCTAACCATTTCAAATGGCGACCAGTGTTTTTCTCTAATGAGG
>NZLH01000214.1 GCA_002694155.1 Pusillimonas sp.
AAATGGAGACTACCCCTGCCGAAAGGAGAGAGGGTAGAAAGATGAATCGTGAAACCAAACGCAATGAGAGAGCAGTTGCTAGAGCAAACCGTCAGAACGATAGACGTTTGAAAAA
The DNA here is from genome assembly GCA_002694155.1 of Pusillimonas sp. Taxonomy (GTDB): domain Bacteria; phylum Pseudomonadota; class Gammaproteobacteria; order Burkholderiales; family Burkholderiaceae_B; genus Neopusillimonas. Next base: position 116 of record NZLH01000214.1, read on the forward strand.
AGCAGAGCGTCTTAACGAGTTTGGTACAGGCATGATGACTTCAGGCATGCGTAAAAAAATGAAGCGTAACAGAGGTTAATGGCTGACAAGAGCAGAATGAAGTGTAACCGTGTCGTCCCTTCGGATAGACCCGGTAAAAAGAAGATGGTCAAAGCCTGCAGTGGTGGAAGAGAAAAACTCCTTCACTTCGGGGCTAAAGGCTACGGCCATAATTATTCATCTGCTGCACGCAAGTCTTTTCGCGCACGCCACAAGTGTGGGCAGGCAAAAGACAAACTCACTCCCCGTTATTGGGCCTGTAAACACCTTTGGGCAGGCAAGGGTGGAAGTACAAAATCTTCCCCCAAATCACGCAGAGGTAAATACTAAATATCATGGTAGATTTCATTATTGAGAATTGGGCAGAACTGCTCATCGGATTGGCAGCATTTGCAAAAATCATTGTCAATCTCACCCCTACGGAAACGGACAATATGGTGTTCGGATGGATTGATACGCTCATCAATTCCATCATCCCGGACAGAAAAAAATAATACGTAACTTTGCTACATGAACAATAAGTCTAAAGGTCTTGGTGATTCAATCGAAAAATTTACCAAGGCCACAGGCATTAAGAAAGCAGTAGATGCGGTGGCGAAAGCAACCAACACCGACTGCGGATGTGGCAAACGCAGGGATACTCTGAACAGGATTTTCCCATACGATAGAGACTAAGGATGGGATACCAAAAACTACAGGTTAGCCGTATAACGGCAATGGACAGGCTGCAAAGCGATAATGACGACTGTGTAAACCTCAACGACGTACTCTTTACGTTTCGTGCTTCTGCAGGAACTTCGGGTGGAGACGCAAAAGTTGTCGGCCCTCCCAACACCTTTGTTGACACAAACGGTAAGAATCTTGTTCAGGTAGGAGACTTGTTAAGGAATGACAGCTCTCCAAACTCAAACTGTAGCAGAATCGTTTCTATTCAAGGTGATGATACTGTCTTTGTACAGACAGGTTTGACGTTTAATGCCGGACAAGACATTACTGTGTTTAAGGGTTCTGATGAACCTGCAGTTTTGTACATCGGTACGTCATCAAATCAAAACCTAAAAGTTCGTACTTCAGGTGGCGACGACATTACATTTCACAATGTTGTTCAAGGAACATTCTTGCCTGTTCAAGTCAAGAGAGTTTACAGGACAGGAACAACCGCATCTGACATACTCGCTCTCTTCTAAAACAAAACCTAATGGCATATCAAAAACTACAGGTTGGAAGAGCAACCGAGATGGACAACAAGTTGAGCGACACTGAGGATACAGTAAACCTCAATGACGTAATCAACAGTTACACCCGTACAGGCGGTGGAGGAAGTGGAGTGATTAACGACACAAACGCTACATTTATTACTGATGGCGTAAAACCCGGTGACTTGGTAGTCAACACGACTGTGTTAACTAACGATGGGGCTAGAATTGTTACTGTCAATAGCGAAACGCAAATTACATGCGCACTCGCGACTACGTCTGTCGGAGATACCTTCGACATACTCACGCAAAGCACAGAACCTGCAGTCTTATATATTGGTGACGTGACAGCGGGAGCATCATTAAAGGTTCGTAGCGCAGGTGGCGATGATGCTACTTTCGTTAATGTTGTGGAAGGAACATTCTTGCCTGTTCAGGTAAAGAGAATTTATGCCACGGGGACAACTGCATCTAAAATTATAGCTCTATTCTGATATGTACCAAAAGCTACAGGTCGGACGAGCTACAGCTATGGATGAGCTGCTTAGTGACACTATTGATAGTGTCAACCTGTATGACGTTCGTGTAAGTTCCACAGCCTCGGTAGCTTCAGGCACTCCGATTGGAGATGGATTCGCTCTTATAGATTTCTCCGCACCCTTTGGTAATGTCGAAGTTGGTGACCTAGTCTACAACACAAGCTCGATTCCTAATGTAACTACGATTACGGAAATCATAAATGAAGGTAGTCTTCGTATTAAAGACAGCATCGGTGTAACTAACGGCGTGCCGTTTCGAGTGTTGAGAAGGAGCACAGGCCCGGCAACTCTTTACATTGGCACAGCATCAGCGTCAAACACCTTGAAGGTACGCACCGCGGGTGGTGATGACGTAGTATACAATAATGTCGATGCAGGAGGAATGCTTCCCGTGCAGGTTACTCGCATTTACAACACAGGCACGGCAGGTGTCTCAAACCTTGTAGCCCTTTTCTGATGCCTACTGCGATTGACATAGGAAATGTTCTCACGGGAGGAACGGGGTCTACAAACCCTGCCGCTGAAAGAAGTGGAGGCTCTCCCTCTCCCCCTCCAACGCGCCCTTTTACATTTATCGTAAACGTAGCCGACGCTGTTGTAGGGGGTAGTACGACCGGAATAGGAACCTATCGTCTTCCTTTAGTATCTAGCGGTACTTACAACTTTACTGTCGATTGGGGTGATGGTACTACAGATACCATTACAACATACAATCAAGCTGAAGTCACGCACACATACAGCATACCTTACTCTGCGTCGTACACCATCCAAATTACAGGAACGTGTGAGAAGTTTAATCCTAGCACAACTATTGACTCAGGTAAGCTGAGAGATGTCACTTTTTGGGGAGGAGGAACAAACCTTGTTCTTGAGTCGGATTTTTGTTGGAGACTTAGAGCGGGTAATGGCACTAATGGACTTATCTCAAATGCTTTTACAGCCACTGACGCTGTAAAGCTCAGAGGCTCTAACAGAGGTATATTTTTCGGGGCAGCAGGTGTGACTCAGGGAGTTTCAGGTTGGGATACTTCGTTGGCTACCAACCTTCAGTTCTTTGCTTTTAATGCTCCTAATTTCAATGATGATGTTAGCGGTTGGGATGTAACCAATATCACCAATATGGGAAATGCCTTTTCGGGCACTGCAATGACTCAAGCTAACTACGACGCACTTTTGATTGCTTGGTCAGCACAAACTGTACAGCAAAATGTACAATTTGGCATCTCAGCTCAGTATACCGCAGGTGGCGCAGCAGAGGCAGCAAGAAATGTTTTGATTAACACATACAATTGGTCAATATCAGATGGCGGGCCGAACTAAAAATTTAGCAATAGACGAGGATTTCTGCCCTGCAGAACAAACCTATGTGATTGTTTTCAGGGAGCCTGAAAAGCAAACCGTCATGGCGTATCCAATTGTAGAGGCAGGCGGTTGTCTTGGCACACCTTGGCCCACGCTTGAATACTATACCGACGAAGCACCTTGGGTAGAGAGGTTGCAAGAGTTGGGAGTTATTGATGTTCTACCGCAAGACCTAGAGCCATGAGCAGTGAGATGATTAGCTTGTACGAGGGGGTGCTGCTTCTTGCAGGACTTGTCGGAGTGTACATCAGAATGAACAATGAAGTTTCAAAGCTGAAGAACAGAGTTTACACCCTTGAGCAAAGCAAGAATGAAGTTACTGATATGCTCAAAGAACTGAGCGAAGACATTCAGGAAATCAAGCTCCTACTTGCTCGCAAGCAAATCGACTCGTGAGAGACATAGATAAGATAATTGTTCATTGTTCAGCAACAAGAGAGGGTCAGCACATAGACGTAGATACTATCCGTCAATGGCACACCTCAGAGCCACGCAATTGGTCAGACATCGGCTACCATTACGTCATTTATCTCGATGGAAGCATTGTCCCCGGAAGACCGGAAGAACGGCAAGGTGCTCACTGCAAGGGAAACAACAAAACAAGTATCGGGGTATGCTATGTGGGTGGGGTAGAAAAGGATGGCAAAACGCCAAAGGATACCCGCACGGGTGAACAAAAGGCTGCGTTGGCAGCACTTCTTCTAGAGCTGAAGTCTGTCTACTGCGACGCTGTTATACACGGTCATCGAGACTTCTCAAATAAGGCTTGTCCAAGTTTTGATGCTACCGAAGAGTACGCATGGATAAGCTCTCATTATGATGAAGAAGAAGTTTAGAGAAACCAAGGTCGGAAAGTTCTTATCCGAAAAAGCCCCTGACATTCTTAACGTAGCCGGAGAGCTACTCCCTGACGCAGGACTTCTCGGTGCTGTGAGCAAGATGATTGATGAATCAAAGCTCACCCCCGAAGACAAGGCGCAGGCTCACGCTCAGTTGGTTGAGCTATACAACCTTGAGGTCGAGGACAGAAAGAGTGCGCGTCTGATGTACTCGTCGGACAGCACCGTACAAAAAATTCTAGCCACCGTCTTTACCATCGCATACTTTGCGTTGAGCTTCATCATGTTCAAATACTTCGTAGAGGAAGACATTGACCTTGGTGAGTTCGAGATAAGTTTTATCTCCACCATTTTTGGCGCGATGAGTGCTAAGGTGAATACCGTAGTAGACTTTTTCTTTGGCGGTTCGGCAAAAAAGGAGTAACGCAAAAACAGTATCTTTGTATAAATCTAAATACCATTCTAATGGAAAAACTTACTGCTCAAGAACTGAATACAGTTCAATCCTTTGTTGCTGAGTTCAACACCCTCAAGATGAAGATTGGTGATGCTGAACTCGCGAAAACTGTTTTGCTTGGCAAAGTTGACAAGCTCAAAGCAGAATACAACGACTATGAGAATGACCTCATGGAGAAGTATGGCAAGGATGCTGTTGTCAATGTTCAAACAGGAGAGATAACGAGAAACTCAGAAGAAAAAGAAGATGTCTAAGATTAGTACATACACCACGGTTGCTCCGACTGCGTCCGATAAACTCATTGGTACTGACGTTGCAGGTACGGTTACTGATGCTACGAAGAACTTTACAGCAGGCTCCGTTGCTGCCTTGGCTAAAAAAGCCGGAGTTTTATCCCTGCCTGCTCATGCTGACAACGCAACAGCAAGTGGAGCAGGATTGGCAGCAGGTGATTTGTACCAAACTGACGGCACGGGTGCAGCTCCTCTCAATGCAGCAGGAATCGTAATGGTGGTGCAGTGATATGGATATTCGAAAGATTTCCATCGGCCCCGACTACAAGTCGGGAGCAATGCATTACCTCGTAGGACAGAAGGTTCTAAACGGAG
>NZLH01000215.1 GCA_002694155.1 Pusillimonas sp.
AGACCTACTGGCAATGGGGACTTTTGTTGTTGACACTGGTGGCGCTGCTGATTGTGACGTACGTGCTACTTAAGCTAGGGCGGCTTGTCGATATCAAGGTCAATCCTGCTGCTTCAACAGATCAAAACGGCGCTATTGTGTATTGGCGGCCTGGTACATTTTTGGCACTGTTGGTCACTATTTTTGCCACCGCTTCAGCCGATTGGTTCACCGATAATTGGATCAATATTACGGGCGTGGTGCTGTTGGCGACTAAGAATATTTTGTTGTTTTACAAGTTCGCGCTCATTGCTTGGGCGGCAACTCTGGCGTTGACGCAAAGTGCTAATTTAGTGGCAAAGTTGCGTCGTATGTCGCCGCATGCGCCCAGCATGCAATTGTTGCGTCTTGGCAGTCGCCTGGCCGCCTTTATTATGGTTCCCGGGCTTATGGTTTACGCCGCACACAAGGCAGGCATTCCTGCTTATTCGGTGATTACTGGCCTGGGTATTGGTGGCTTGGCAGTAGCGCTGGCGGCCCGAGAAACGCTTGCAAATTTGCTTGGGTCCATGATGATCATGTTCGATCGTCCCTACCAGATTGGTGATTACATTCGCCTTGGCGATGATGCGGGTACGGTTGAGGATATCGGCTTTCGCAGTACGCGAATTCGTACGTTTCACGATTCGGTATTGTCATTGCCAAACGCGAATTGCGTGTCTATGCCGGTTGATAATCTGGGGCGCCGAGTTTATCGCCGTGTCAGCACAACTATTGGGATTCGTTACGACACCCCTCCCGAACGTATCGAGGCCTTTGTCGAGGGGATCAAGGAAATCGTTCGTGCCAATTCTTACACGCGAAAAGACTTCTTTCATGTCTATTTGAACGATTTCGGTTCGTCCACGCTAAACATCATGTTTTATGTTTTCTTGCGGGTGCCCGACTGGTCAACCGAACTCGCTGAGAGAGAGCGACTTCTTCTTGAAGTTATTCGGTTGGCGTCAGCCTTGGGTGTGAAGTTCGCTTTGCCCACCCAAACGTTGCAGATTGAGTCGACTCCTGAGCATCCGCTACCAGGTCCGGACATTATTAGCGAGGATCAGTTGCGCGAAATTGCGCATAATTTTGGAAAAGAGGGTAGTGCGGCTCGTCCTCGAGGGCTTGGCATTCATGTACCGATGCATGAGGAGAGTCGATGACATACAGAGTTAAATACTAATGAAAACCAGCCTATCGCGGCGCGACTTTATCAAGCTCGGCACGTTCAGTGGTATTACTGTTATGTTCGGGCGTTTGCCGTCAGTACAGGCGGTTGAGGTCCATTCGGGTGCGCATGGTTCCGACTGGGTAGGGGCTGACGGCAAGGCAAAATTCCGATGGGATGCCATTCGGAAAGTAACCGGCCAGAAGGTGTTTGCGCGTGATTTTCGGGCCAAAGACCTGCCTGGTTGGACGAACGCACAATCGCATGCTTTTTTTATTAAAGCCACCGATGTTGAGCACGCCTTTGCCGGCGTTGATCTTTCTGTGCTTGGCGCCGACCTGCAGCCCGACCGCATGCTGATGCATGAAGACCTTGAGCGCGATGGTGTTCAAGTTCCGCAGCCCCCGGACCTGGGCAAAGAGTTTTACGGTACTTATTTTCTGCTGCCCAAAGGCCAGACAGCGCCGTTGTACGGTCATCCGGTGGCATTGTTAATTTATAACGACTTTGATCGCTTCGAAGCGGCCAAACGTACGTTGCGCTTTGCTCGGGGTGTGGTGCAGTATGGCAATGCTACCGGGCCAAAGCCCCCGTCAAACTATGGGGCGGCGCGCTACGTACGTATAGCAGGCGCGACGCCAACAGACCCACCTGAGTTTTCACCGATGCAAGACGCGGTGATTTGGGGTGCGTTCGACGGCAATAAGCCAACCTGGCCACCGGTCGACCCGAACGCGGTATTTGTGCCAACGTCTGTATTACCGCGTCACCGTGGTGGCGGTGCGGTGCGTGACCCGGCCACGGTCGCCCAGGAAACACGTGAACCGATGCAAAGCGGTATGGCGGCAGCGGCCGCAATTGAACAAAGTATCGAAGCTGCCCGGAATAGCCCCGATAAACTTGTGCTTCAACGCAAGGCGTTTTCCCAGTCTGTCGACCCCAGTGCCATGGAGCCGGATAATGGCAATGCATGGTACGACGCTGAAACGCGGTCGTTGCATGTGCTGATGGCGGCACAATCGCCTTATGAAGTCGCTCGGGTTGTTGCCGAAATGGTGAAAGACAACAAGCGCTTCCCGGTCGAACATATTGAACTCGTGTCGGGTACTACGGTGGGGTACGGTTCCAAAGACCATTCCATCTTTCCTTTTTATACGGTAGCGGCCTGTTTCTATGGCAATGGCCGTGCAGTGCGCTTGGCCAACGATCGTTACGAGCAATTTCAGTTGGGCATGAAACGTCATTCAATTGATGCAAACCTGACACTGGTTGTCGACAGGGAGAGCGGTCGTTTCGAGACACTGAAGGCGTTCTATAACTTGAATGGGGGCGGGCGAGCCAATTTTTCATTCTCGGTGGCGCAAGTGGCGGCAACAGCCGGCCAATCAAATTATTACTTTCCGCAATCAGATATGTCTGCGGCAGCGATTGCCTCTGCTGCCGTTGAAGCAGGTTCCATGCGGGGTTATGGCACCTTGCAGTCAATGTCGATGACCGAGTTATTGGTTGATGAGGCCGCCGCTGAACTGGGCATGGATGCCATTGAACTTCGTAAACGCAATGCGTTGCGGGCTGGGCAGCCAAATACACAGGGGGCCGTGCCGTCGGGTGAGCCGCGGTTGGTTGAAATGCTGGATCGGGCTGCGGTTCACCCACTGTGGACCAATCGTGAGCAAGCCAAGGCAGCCTACGAAGCCCAGAACCCGGGTCGCCGATACGGCGTTGGTTTCGCACAGGTTCAAAAAGACTATGGGTCGGGCGCCGATACCAGTGCATTGGTGCTGGAATTTGATGCGGCCGGGAAGATCACCATGCGCCATTGTGTGCAAGAGATTGGCACGGGCGCCACGACTGCACAACAAGTCATGGTGCAACAGTTGCTGGGTAAGGCGCCGGATGTTGCCGTTTTTGGCGAAACGGAGTTTGAGCAGCTTCCCTTGAAAAGTAATTTAGAACCGTTCACCATTACCCAGGCGCAGCAAGACGAATTGTCGAAAGATCCTTATTGGGTACCCTTCATGCTGCCTGCCATGAGCGCTTCCAATAGCGTATATTTCCTTGGCTTCGGTACGCGTCAAGCAGCGCTTTTCTTGCTTGAGCACGCCATTTGGCCGGCAGCCAAGGCGATATGGAGCGAAGGCCCGGCCGGCGGCCAAATTAACAGCGGTAATGTGCAAATGACCGACTTGCGTGCAGTACCGGGTGGTATCGGAGGCGGTGGTATGTCGCCTATTCCTTTCGAGCAACTGGCAAAGCGCGCGCACGAGATGGGTTTAATCACCGGGGTGGCCTTACACTGCTTCAGCCGTTGGGAATGGGCACGCGCCGAATTCGATATTCCGGGGGTTGGCGTGCGTACGCTACCTGTCGATGCGCTGGCTGTTCGATATGGTGTTGGTGCATCTGCTGCATTAAAAAATCGCATGTCAACCGGCGGCTACGACTATATTCATCGCAGTCGTGTGCATTTCCCGGCAACGCGGCTTAATAACGCGGGCGCTACAACGTACACGCCCGCAGCCTGTTTAGTTGAACTGAATGTGAATACCTTCACCGGCCGGGTCGAACTGATGCAGCATCACAGTTTGCTGGACCCCGGTAATGTGGTTGTGCCCGAACTGGTTTCGGGGCAGCAACAGGGTGGGCTGGCTATGGGCATTGGCCATGCGCTATTCGAAGAATTGCCGCTTTATGAAGACGGGCCGGGCAACGGCACCTGGAATTTCAATCGCTATGTGTTACCACGAGGTAAAGATGTGGCGGTTTGGTCCCAAACTTCAGAGTATCTTGCGCCTCTGTCGGAAACTTCGCCACCCAAAGGGTTGGCCGAGGTGGTGATGATTCCAGTAGTGCCGGCCATAGGCAATGGCATTGCGCATGCCATTGGCAAGCGGTTGTATCGCTTTCCCTTTACGCCCGAAAAAATCAAACAGGCCCTGGTATGAGTATAGAAAAAAGGACGTTAGCGTTAACGATTAACGGCAAAGCCGCCGGGCCCTTCGAGGTGCCCGTGGGCATGCCCATGATTGACTTTTTGCACGAGTATCTGAATTTAACGGGTACGCATTTTGGTTGCGGACAAGGGGTTTGCCATGCGTGTACGGTTGTGGAACGGCGCCCCGATGGCATCACTTCGGAAGTGCGAACCTGTATATTCGATGCGCATTTTTTTCATGGAAAATCAATTACAACCATTGAAGGCCATGCGAATAAGGATGCAGACGAGAGCTTGCAAAGCTTAACACCGGTGCAGCAAGCATTTATTAAGCATTTTGCGTTTCAGTGCGGGTATTGCACTGCGGGGTTTGTGGCTGCAGCCACAGTATTCATTGACCGGCTACAGCAGGCACCCGTAAAACGACAGGATCTTGAGGGCGCCATTGAAGACGCGTTGAATGATCATATTTGCCGTTGCACCGGTTATGTGCGCTATTACGAAGCGGTACGTGAAGTGGCGTTGAATACGCCAGGCTGCGTAGTTAATGAAACATAAGAAACGTAAGACAAGGGGATGCACATGAAACGCCGAGGCTTACGTTTTGCTGTATTGGGTATGCTGGCCTTGGTTGTTATCCTTGGGTTAGCGGTATTGGGGGGCGTGTTCAACAAGTCAGCGGTGTCGCAACAGGTCAAGAAGCCACTTTCAGCCGAGCAAATGCAATTGCTTTTACCCCGAGGTAAAGAGCTGGCGTTGGCCGGCGATTGTTTTGGTTGTCATTCCCAGACGCAAGGGCCTAGGGGTAGTGGCGGTGTCGCAATCGACACACCCTTTGGCGCTTTGCATTCAACGAACATCACACCTGATCCCAAGTATGGAATTGGCAATTACACGCGTGAGGACTTCCACCGTGTTTTGCGAGATGGGGTCGCGCCTGGTGGTCGTAACTTGTATCCGGCGATGCCTTATGTTTTTACCCATATCACGCGGCCGGATGACATTGACGCGCTCTATGCTTACTTTATGAGCATCGAACCGATGGCTGTTCCGAATGTGCCCAATACCGGTGTTTTTCAGTTTCCGGTGCGGCCGTTCATGAGTTTCTGGAACTTGCTTAATTTTCCTGATCGCAAGCCGCCGAACCTGGCAGATCGTTCTGAACAATGGGTACGGGGTGCCTATTTGGTAGAAGGATTGGGGCATTGTGCCGCCTGCCACACGCCTCAGAATTTTATGATGGGTACCGATTTTGCTCGCCCGTTTAAGGGGGGGGAAATTGAGGGGGTAAGGGTGCCCGATATTACTGCGAAAGCGTTAAGTGAACGCGGTTTTAACGTGGCGACACTAAGCCAGTATTTAAGTACCGGCGTGGCGCCTCAGGGTACGGCCTATGCCGATATGTATACCGTGGTGCATTTTTCTACCAGCGCC
>NZLH01000216.1 GCA_002694155.1 Pusillimonas sp.
ATGGCATAGATGTTCCGGTTGGCGTATTGGAGTTCGATTTCCTGTTCTTCCTGGTCGAGTAGGCTTCGGTCGACGCGGGGATAGACACCAACATCGCCGGCGTCGATCACGCAGCGTAGGCTGGCCTCGAACAGGGTCTTTTCCGCCCGTTCGTAGACGTATTCTCTACCTGTCGTACCGTCTGCAAGTTCCTGCGCATTGCAAAGAGAAATCGTGACGATCCAACCATCAGCGAAGTGTCGCCACTGCACGTCTAAACGTGCCTTATCAACCAGGTTGGAAAAGCTCTGGCGCTGATCCTTTCCAGGGCAACTGATGTTCTCGAATTCCTCATCGTTTCCTTCGCTAGAAACCAGCTCCCTGCGTGACCAGTCGTTTTTAAATTGTCCTTGTTCATCTCGTTCTGTGCGTTCATACCTGACGGCACGACTCAACACCTGAAACCGGATATCCTCACCTTTGACAAAGAACGAAAAACCCAGCGACGAAGGTGGAATGTAACGTCGCACAACGGCAGGTTCGGCTAAGCTCTCACCCGTAACATCAGTAGTACTCTCAGCTTCATCAACATCTTCACTGGCAGGATCAATACCTTCGCCCCACTGGGATGTAGGGTAAAGCGCACCGCAGGGGAACCGCTCCGTAGGCAGCACACCACGTAGCTCCGGGCCATTAGCCGCGGACTCTGGCGGACCGATCAATTGCTGGCGCACCCAGCCGATCAGCCTCTTTCGTGGTTCCGTGAACATTGTCATTACACTGCAATCCCGACCTGATCAGCGTTCGCCATAGTTTTCTCTCTTTTCTATTCTACAAACGTTTTGCGCTGTCATCTCTTCACCGGTCAGAATTCTTCGTCGATCTCAAACAAATCAGGCGTCGAACGATGGACGCCAATGCCATGTTCCATCAGGAGCATCACAAGCTGTTCTCCGTTCATCAGGGCGATAGGGGTCTTGTCTGCTTGGGCAGCTTCCTTGACGGCTCCTGAACTAAAATCGCTGGTGGTGATGATCAGGCCTTGCTCGTGCGCTCCGAGACTGCCGCGCACCTGCTGAACCACTGGGGCAAGGATGTTGTTCTTGAGCTTCCATTTCTTGACCTGAACGGCCATCTTGATCCGAACCACGTCGCCCACCACCAGGGTGCCCCGAACATCGAAACCACCGTCCCCGCTGAGCTTGGTCACCTCGACCATCTCGAAACCCATCTCCGCCAGCAACTGCGAGATAAGCTCTTCGAACTCGCCGGGATTCATAGCCAACAGGCGGTTACGCAGAGCCTTTCGGACCTGCTGGTTGTGCTGCTCGATTTGAAACGCCAAACCGCGCCCCATCCATTGACTCAGCCCCACGTAGCCGCGGCCATGTTGCACAAATCGAGGACGGTCACCGCGTTTCTGCTGGCGCTTGATTTCGGTGATCACCTGAGCATACATGGTGGCCTCCGGTGTCTTACCGCTGGTTACCAGCCATCCTTTCCCAAGCGCCTTTTCAGTGATCTTCTTGTAGTGCATCGGTTTCTTTCCACCGAACTCCTCAAGCACCTTTTGCGCACAATCGGTAAACGACAAACCAGTGTTCGAGGAAGGCGTTTTCGGAACTTGACCTGCTTTCGGAGGAGCGGCCTGAGTCTTTTTCTTGAAGGAATCTCGAAGAGCGAATGTCTGAGCGCCAGTCTTCACGAAGGGCGACTTGCTCCCCTTCATCTTGATGTCGGAATAAAGCCGGGCGCTGACTGTTGCACTTGGCGTCTTACCTTTTGTCTGCCAGAGACCGTCCGCCATGATCTTCTCGGCAAGATCCTTGGCATGCAGCGCCGTACCCGCCTGCTGTAAAACCTGGATGGCGGCCGATTTAACGTCCAATCAGTGTTGTAACCTGCCTCATGCAGTAGCGTACTAGCAGTTCGGCGTAGATCATGCGGACCAAATTTTCCAAGCTGTTCACCATCTTTCTGCGCAGCCTTATACGTCGACGATAGAACACGATTCAACGTTGCAGCGCTCATAGGCAAGTCAGAATCATACCGAGACGGAAGCACGTAGTCGGATCCACCAGCAAAGGTTTTCAACGCGATGAAGATGTCGAGCGCCTGACGAGACAGGAACACCAGGTGCGGAGTTCTTCGTTTCATCCGTTCTTTCGGAATCGTCCAAAGCGCCTCGCTGAAATTGATCTCTGACCACGTCGCATTCGACAGCTCAGATTTCCTCACCATAGTCAGTAGCAGCAGCTTGATGGCAGCCCGATATTGCGGTGATGTTCCTACCCGGTCCATATACCGATACATCAGGCCAATCTCTGCCGGTGTCAGCGCGCGGTCGCGCGGCTCGAATCTGGCTATGGTGGTCGGTCGCACCATTTCCGCCGGATTCTCCACATTCTGTCCGCGCTCGATGGCCCAACGATAGACCTGCAACACCACTTCTCGGGCATGCACCGCCGTTGCTGGTGCTCCCCTTTCGACAATGGCATCGGTCAATGCGCGCAGATCCTCATGCGTGATTTCGGTCAGCTTTTGACTTCCGAAACGCTTTTTCAATTCGCGGGTGTATACCGATTTGCGCATGTCGCGCGTTGACTCAGCCATCTGATAGCCACGCAGCCATTTTTCGGCCCATGCACCGAACGTCACAGCATTCTTCACGCGCTTCTTGTCGCGTGCCTTTTCCCTGGCTGGTGATTTCCCGGCCGCGATCATCTTCTTTGCTTCGCTAAGTCGTTCTCGCGCTTCTGCAAGCGTAACGCCACGAACACCATACCGGCCTATCGTCAGCGTCTCCTGTCGACCGTTAATCGCGTAGTTGTATCGGAAGGAGATACCTCCTGCTGGTGTCACCGCCACATAGAGCCCATCGAGGTCGTTCACTTTGTAGAGTTTGTCCTGCGGTTTCAAATTTCGCAGCTTGGTATCTGTCAGCATCACAAGTCCTCCCCTAGGGGAAAAAATACCATGATCTTTCATGGCGTGTTTTTCTTATGTTTCTCGTTCTATATCAGTGACTTGGTGATTTTTAATACCATGAATATACTGAACAACATGGCATGGTATTTTGTCGAATCCCTGATCTTGAGGGCGACAATACCACGATTTATACCATTGAAAAAGTTTGCTTGGCGGTGCCTGCCAGTGCCAGACATGGAATCATTCCCACTCAATCGTCGCAGGCGGCTTACTCGACACATCATAAGTCACTCGGTTGATCCCCCGCACCTCATTAATAATGCGGCTGGAGACTTTCTTCAGCAACGAATAAGGCAGTTCCGCCCAGTCAGCCGTCATGAAGTCAGATGTTTGCACCGCGCGCAGCGCCACCACGTAGTCATACGTGCGGCCATCGCCCATGACCCCCACCGATTTCACCGGCAGAAAAACGGCAAAGGCTTGCGAGGTTAAGTCGTACCAGTTCTTGCCGCTGTTGCTGTCTTCAGCCTTGCGCAGTTCTTCAATGAAAATAGCATCGGCGCGGCGCAGCAAATCGGCATACTCCTTGCGCACTTCGCCCAGAATGCGAACACCCAGGCCGGGGCCAGGGAATGGGTGGCGGTATACCATGGCCGGCGGTAAACCCAGTGCCACACCCAGTTTGCGCACTTCATCTTTGAATAGTTCACGCAAGGGTTCCAACAATTTCAGGTTCAGGGTTTCCGGCAATCCGCCCACATTGTGGTGCGACTTAATGGCCACGGCTTTACCGGTTTTCGCACCCGCCGACTCAATCACATCGGGGTAGATAGTGCCCTGGGCCAGCCAGCGAGCGTTCTTCAAGCGCGAGGCTTCTGCCTGGAACACTTCCACGAACTCGCCACCAATAATCTTGCGCTTGGCTTCCGGGTCGGACACCCCCGCCAGCTTGCCCATGAACTGGTCGATGGCATCCACATGAATAATCTTCATGCCAAAATGATCGCCGAAGGTTTGCATGACCTGCTCGCCTTCGTTCAAACGCAGCAAACCGTGGTCAACGAATACGCAGGTTAGCTGGTCGCCAATGGCTTTGTGAATCAGTGCCGCCGCAACCGAGGAATCCACCCCGCCCGACAAGCCCAGAATAACTTCGTCTTCGCCTACTTGTTCACGAATTGCCTTGACCGCTTCTTCAACGTAGTCGGGCATGTTCCAGTCGCCTTCACAGGCACAGATTTCCCGCACGAAACGCGACAGCATGGCCGTACCTTGCAAAGTGTGCGTGACTTCAGGGTGGAACTGAACACCGTAGAACCCTTTTTCCTCATTCGCCATTCCGGCTATGGGGCAGGAATCGGTTGACGCCATGAGTTTAAAGCCGGGTGGCAATTCCGTAACCTTGTCTCCATGGCTCATCCACACGTGCAGCATGCCATAGCCTTCGGGCGTAGAGAAATCCTGAATCCCTTCCAGCAAGCGCGTATGGCCGCGCGCCCGCACTTCCGCATAGCCGAATTCGCGATGATCCGACCATTTCACCTTGCCGCCCATTTGCATGGCCATGGCTTGCATGCCATAGCAAATACCCAGTACCGGGACACCGGCTTCAAACACGGCCGGCGGAACTTTCAGCGATTCTTCGTGGTAGGCCGAGGCATGGCTGCCCGACAAAATAATACCCTTCAGGTTCGAGTACGATTGAATGAAGTCGTTATCGACATCGCCGGGATGAATTTCGCAATAAACACCGGCTTCACGCACCCTGCGTGCGATCAACTGGGTTACCTGGGAGCCATAATCAAGAATAAGAATACGCTGGTGCATAATTGGGCAAGACAGTTAGAAGTCAAACGGTGTCATACGACACCGTGGAATAAAGAGTGCAAGTAACCATACAGCACTGATCTTATGAGTCAGCGCGGTAGTTGGGTGCTTCTTTGGTGATCTGAACGTCGTGAACGTGCGACTCGCGGAAACCGGCCGCCGTAATTTCAACGAACTCGGCTTTCTGGTGCATTTCTTCAATGGATGCGCAGCCGCAATAACCCATGGAAGCGCGCACACCGCCCACCAATTGGTAAATAATGGCAATAACGCTGCCTTTGTAAGCCACGCGCCCTTCAATACCTTCCGGTACAAGCTTGTCGGCGTTATTGGCCGGGTCTTGAAAGTAGCGATCGGCTGAGCCTTGTGTCATGGCACCCAAGCTGCCCATGCCGCGATACGCTTTATAAGACCGCCCCTGATACAGCACCACTTCGCCGGGCGATTCTTCCGTACCAGCAAACATGGAACCCATCATGCAGGTGGAAGCGCCGGCGGCCAGGGCTTTGGACACATCGCCTGAAAAGCGAATACCGCCGTCTGCAATCAGCGGAATACCCGTGTCTTTCAAGGCTTCGGCTACATCGGCAATCGCGGTAATTTGCGGCACACCGACACCTGCAACAATGCGCGTGGTGCAAATAGAGCCGGGGCCAATGCCGACTTTCACGCCATCGGCGCCGGCATCGGCCAAATCACGCGCCGCTTGCGCCGTTGCAATATTGCCGCCGATAACCTGCACCTTGGGGTAAGTTTGTTTCACCCAGCGAACGCGCTCAAGCACACCGGATGAATGGCCATGAGCCGTATCCACCACCAGCACGTCGACACCGGCTTTCACCAGTTTTTCAACGCGCTCCTCAGTGCCGTCACCCACACCTACGGCGGCGCCTACGCGCAACTGCCCCTGGCCGTCTTTACTGGCGCTGGGGTGTTCCGTATTCTTAACAATGTCTTTAACCGTTGCCAGCCCGATCAGCTCGAACTGGTCGTTCACAATCAGCACGCGTTCAAGACGATGTTTGTGCATCAGTGCCTGGGCTTCATCCAGCGTGGCACCCTCTTTCATGGTAACCAGCCGGTCTTGCGGCGTCATGATGTCGCGTAGTGGCACGTCGAGCCGATCTTCAAAACGCAGGTCGCGGTTCGTGACGATACCCACCACTTTGCCGCCTTCCACAACAGGCAAGCCGGAAATGCCGTGCTTGCGTTGCAACTCAACGGCATCGCGCACTTTCATGTTGGGCGTTACGGTAACCGGGTCGATCACAATACCGAATTCATGACGCTTCACACGCGCCACTTCGTGGGCCTGTTCGTCGGCCGTCAGGTTCTTGTGAATAATGCCAATTCCGCCCTCTTGTGCCATGGCAATGGCCAACCGCGCTTCGGTCACCGTATCCATGGCGGCCGAAACCAGCGGGATATTCAGGCTGATGTCACGGGTAAGACGGGTGGCAAGAGACGTATCACGGGGGAGAACTTGGGAGTAGGCCGGCACCAACAACACATCGTCGAAGGTGAGCGCTTTTTTGATAAGACGCATTCAATAACTCCGTACACAAAGCAAAATTATACGACGCAAGGTTAACCCTAACCAAACGGCCCTAGCCTAAACGCATACGCGCGTTGCGGAACAGACGCAGCCAGGGTGTAAATTCACCCCCGATGTCGTGATTTCCCCACCGCGCAGGCGCCCAGGACATCATGACATTACGCGTCACGCGCTCGGGGTGCGGCATCATAATGGTGAAACGACCATCTTCAGTAGTAACACCGGCCACGCCGCCGGGGCTGCCGTTCGGGTTGTACGGATAGGTATCCGTGGCAATGCCCTGGTTATCCACATAGCGCATGGCCACGTTTACATCTTGAATACTGCCCTGACGCTCGAAATTGGCAAAGCCTTCGCCGTGCGCGACCGCAATTGGTGCTTGCAAGCCCGCCATACCTTGCAAAAACAAGGAAGGCGATTCGGGAATTTCCACCATAGTTAAACGGGCTTCGTATTTTTCCGATTGATTACGGGTAAAGCGTGGCCAATTTTCCGCGCCCGGAATCATATCGGCCAGGGCCGCCATCATTTGGCAGCCATTGCACACCCCCAGTCCGAAGCTGTCTTCACGCTCAAAGAAACGGGTGAATTGTTCAGCCAGGTTGTCATTGAAACGAATGGTGCGTGCCCACCCTTCCCCGGCGCCCAGCACGTCACCGTAGCTGAAACCACCCACGGCCACCAGGCCAGTGAAGTCGGCCAGATCGGTGCGCCCGGCCAGCAGGTCAGTCATATGGACATCATGCGTTTCAAACCCGGCCTTGTCGAACGCCCAGGCCATTTCAATATGACTGTTGCAACCTTGTTCGCGCAAAATAGCCATGGCCGGCCTTGCGCCTTTGGAAATATACGGCGCAGCGATGTCTTCCTGAGGGTCGAAGGCCACCTTGGGCTGAAAGCCTGGGTCTTCCCGATTTTGCCAAACGTCGTACTCGGCTTGCGCGCATTCGGGGTGATCGCGCCGATTCATAATACGGCGGCTGACTTCGCTCCATTGCTGCGCCAAATCGCGCCAGCCCTGCTGGTAAATGCATTTGCCATCACGGAAAATCTGGATTTCGTCTGCCTGATTCAGGCCGCCGATAACGTGGCTGTATGGCGACAGGCCCTTTTCACGCAATTTCTGTAAAACCGTATTACGCTCGGCCAACGGCACCTGAATAACTGCACCAGCCTCTTCATTGAACAAGGCTTTCAGGGTAATTTCATCACGCTGTACCGCGACTTGTTCAGGACGAATTTTGTAATCACCCCAATCAGCCGCATACGGATCAATCGTAAGCATGTCCAGATTCAGTGACACCCCAGTGTGTCCGGCAAACGCCATTTCACAAATCGTGGCCCACAAACCGCCGTCAGAGCGGTCGTGATACGCCAGGATATGGTCGTCGTCGGCCAGCAAACGAATGGCTTCGAAGAAGGCACGCATCATGGCTGCGTCGTCGATATCCGGCACCTCGTTGCCGACCTGGTTGAACGAGTGCGCCAACACAGAGCCACCCATGCGTTGTTGGCCTTTGCCCAGGTCGATCAGAATGAGTGCCGTGTCGCCGGCATCGGTTCTTAATTGAGGGGTCAAACTGCGGCGTACATCGGCCACGGGCGCAAATGCCGTGACGATTAGCGAAACAGGCGCCATGACTTCACGATTCTGCTCATCTTCACGCCACGAAGTGCGCATCGATAATGAGTCTTTACCCACGGGAATGGACAAGCTCAACGCCTGACACCAGTCGCTTACCGCGGAAACGGTATCGTATAACGCGGCGTCCTGGCCTTTTGAGCCGCAGGCGGCCATCCAGTTGGCCGACAGTTTGATGTCGGTTAAGGCACGCACATCGGCCGCCACCAAATTGGTAAGCGCTTCAGCCACCGACATACGCCCCGAAGCCGGCGCGTTCATGACCGCAATGGGGGTGCGTTCGCCCATGGCCATCGCCTCGCCCCGTGTGCTTTCAAAATCACTTAACGTGACCGCGCAGTCGGCCACCGGCACCTGCCACGGCCCCACCATTTGATCGCGACTGCTTAGGCCACCCACGGTGCGGTCACCAATGGTAATTAAAAAGGTTTTATTGGCCACTGTTGGGTGTCGCAACACACGTTGCGTGGCCTCTTCAAGCGTAATCAGCGGTAAATCGACTGCGGGAGGTTCTAGTGTTTCGCGTTGTACGTCGCGCGTCATGCGCGGTGGCTTACCCAAGATGACGTCGATAGGCACATCTACCGGGTGCGGCAGGTCTTCCCCCAGTGTCACTTTCAACTGACGCTCTTCGGTTGCCACCCCAACCACCGCATACGGGCAACGTTCGCGTTTGGCCAGCGCATCAAAGCGGTCGAGATCTTTGGGCGAAATGGCCAGCACATAGCGCTCTTGCGCTTCATTACTCCAAATTTCAGCCGCCGACAAGCCGCTTTCTTCCAGATGCACCTGGGTTAAATCGAACACGGCACCGCGCTCAGCGTCGTTCACCAATTCGGGGAAGGCATTCGACAACCCCCCTGCGCCCACATCGTGAATCGCAATAATAGGGTTGGCCGCGCCCAGTTGCCAGCAGCGGTCAATGACTTCTTGCGCGCGCCGTTCAATTTCCGGGTTGCCCCGTTGTACGGAATCGAAATCCAGTTCGGCGGTGTTCGAACCTACCCCCATACTCGACGCTGCACTGCCCCCCATGCCAATACGCATGCCCGGGCCACCCAACTGAACCAGCAACGCGCCAGGCGGAATGGGATCTTTATGTGTGAGACGGTCGTCGATATAACCCAGGCCACCGGCAATCATAATGGGCTTGTGATAACCCCAACGAACGTCGGCAACGGTTTGTTCATAACTACGGAAATAGCCCAACAAATTTGGGCGACCGAATTCATTATTGAATGCGGCGCCGCCCAAAGGGCCGTCAACCATGATGTCCAGCGCACTGGCAATACGGTCGGGGCGACCATGGGTGTCTTGCTCCCAAGGCTCAGGCGCCTCTTCGAAATGCAAATGCGAAACCGTAAACCCGGTTAGACCGGCCTTAGGCTTGGAGCCCCGCCCCGTGGCCCCTTCATCGCGAATTTCGCCACCCGCCCCGGTTGCAGCGCCGGGAAAGGGAGCAATCGCCGTGGGGTGATTATGCGTTTCCACCTTCATCAAGGTGTGTACCGTGGCGGGATGATGGCCGTAAACAGTTGCCCCGTTAGACGGTGCGGCGTGAAAAAGCGTAGCCTCGCCACCTTCCATAATGGCGGCATTATCGGAATAGGCTACGACGGTGCCGGCCGGTTGCGCCGCATGTGTGGCACGAATC
>NZLH01000217.1 GCA_002694155.1 Pusillimonas sp.
CCCCGAATCGGAGGACCACCGCAAGAGTCGCAGAGAAACCACCAAGACGGTGCTCTGCGATAGCTGCAACCGTGCGGCATGGAGATGTCAGGGAGGCTGCCAGAAATGAGAGGGTACGACCACTGGAAGACGACAGAGCCACCGCAGTGGGAGGATTACGACATCTGCTGCGGTGAGCCGGTGCCCGTTGGTGAGCTATGCCCCACTTGCGAGGCACCATTCATTGGTGATAATCTAACAGGACACATGGGGAACACATCATGCGAAGCGAGGAAGAAAAAAAAACAGAGCGACTGATCCGTGCGCTTAGTAGTGCTGACTTGTTGAAGTCCGACGGCAAGACCATCAAGAACTGCGCTCAGGTCGGCAGAATGTGCGGCATCAGCAGGAACGCAGTTCATAAGTGGAAAAAGTCACTGGCGACAGGCAGCGCAGCGGGCATTGCCGAACCAATGCTACGTCTGATAGAGATGCACACAGGCCAGGTCGAATTCGCCAAGCCGTGGCGCAGGCCAGAGCCGCATGGTCGATTCGACACCAGCAAACTGCCAGAAGATGCGACAGGATACTACGTGGCCTGGAACCGCACTGCTTTCGATGCAGATGGTAACTCACTTTACATGCAGACTGCTATTTACGACCGCAGTGACGCTCGACAACCGCTGAACAGCAAAATCCTTCGCTGGGCTCCGGCAATACCGCCGGTTTTTACACATGGAATGGAGAGTTTCGATGAAATTGACGAACATGCGCCAGATTACGAGCAACTACAGCCAGAATGACCTAGTAAACGACTGGCTGGGCCAAAAAAAACCAGAAACAGTGCGTGCGTACCGGCAAGACCTTGAAAGTTTGACAGAGTGGGCTCCTGATGCTGTCGAAACCATAGTCACAGCCGATTCTGGCACTGCAAATCGAGTGGTGGCACGCTACAAGTCGCACATGGTGAGCATGAAGCTTGCCCCGGCGACTATAAACCGCAGGCTAGCGGCGATCCGCAGCCTCGTGAGCCTAGCCAAGCTGTTTGGGCTGTGCCAACACGACATCAGCATCGCTAACGTGCGCTCGCAGGCCTACCGTGACACTCGTGGACCCGGCAGAGATGCTGTGGTGCGGATGGTGGAAGCCACCAGTCACCCTCGGGACCGGGCGCTGCTGGTTCTGCTGTACAATAACGCGCTGCGCCGTGGCGAGGCCGTTGCCATGAACATCGGAGACGTAGAATTCGACCGCCAAACCATCACCATCACGGGCAAAGGTCGCAGAGAATCAGAGCAGCTCACTGTCAGCTCACAGACTTTGCACGCACTGCTCGGATGGATTCGATGTCACCCAAACCCAGTGATGGAGGCACCGTTGTTCGTCTCACTGGATAATCGGTCGCGTGGCAAACGTCTGACCGGCAGGAGCGCAGCTAGAATAGTGCGCTCTGCGGCGAAGAAAGCTGGAACGTCAGCAACTCCCCATGGATTGCGACATACAGCCATTACAGAGGCTCTGGAGGCCACTGACGGAGACGTTAGGGCCGTCAGAAGGTACAGCCGGCATGCAAAGCTGGACACCTTGCTGATATACGACGACTCCCGGCAAGATATGCACGGGCAGATAGCAAAAACCATCAGTATTGGTTGACTCACACTGGGAATAAGGGGACTATCCATCCCTAGGGACACTCCCTGTCCCATCCATGTGTAGCCCCGGCTTGGACGCCCTCATCGTTCGGGTCGGGGTTTTTTTACGCCTCGACACTCAAGTCTTTGCGAGCCTCAATCCTTTTCTCGTACTCAACCTTGTCCATAATGCAACGGTCAACCACATCTTTGGGCGGCCAGTTCTTGGTACACATCGGCGGCAACCTAAGCTTGAGGTTGTCATTGTTCGCGTACCTTGGAGCAACTCTAAAACCCATTGGCCCATGGTGATCGTACTTCTTAGCTGTTGAGCGGCTTATCTGGGACATCTGGGCTGCATCTTCTCGGCTAATACCCTTCCTTCGCAGGTCAAAGTACTTCTTAGCCTTGCCGCACCTCAGTTTCTCGCGCTTGAACGCCGGAGACTTTACACTTTCGCCCCGCTTGCGATTCTCAGCAGCCTGACGAGCCTCGTTCGGCACCTCTTTTAGTACCTGTCGGGCCAATTCCTTTGCCTTTTCATTGACTGTGGCCTCGTCCATCTCAATCATGGTGGCTCGCTGCCCAACGCCACCAAGAAATGACTGGTCTTCAGTCTTTTTCACCCTCTCAGGCACCTCGTCTGCAATCGAGGCCCAGAACGACTCCTCTGCGGCCTCTTCTGTGGCCTGGACGGCGGGAGCAGCCCGCTCGATCAGGTCGCCAGCCACCTTTGAGAAGGCCGTCGCCAACTCCTTGGCGTCTCTGACACCGCCGCCACGTATTTCGCGGAGGACCCGCAGCGCCATGCCCAAATAGGCACTACGCTTGCGGTCTCCGGTGGTGTCAATAGCCGACAACTCGTCAGCGATGTACTCCTCGAGGCCCTCGGGGGACATCTCGAGGAGCTCCTTCGCTTCTTTATTCGCGTTCATTAGAACGGGATGTCGTCGTCAGCGTACTTCGCCCGGTGAGCATCGCCGGATGGTCTAGGCCGAACGCCAGCGCCGCCATTGTCGGGCCACTTCCACACATCAAGACGGTGGCACTTAATATCTGTGGTATTCTTCACCACGCCGTCCTTGGTGGTGTACTCGCCGTACTCGATAGTGCCCTCGATGAACACGCCCGCGCCCTTTGACATGCGCTCTGCGATAAAGTCCGCAGTGCGACCGAATGCCACGCAGCGATGCCACTGTGTCTTCTCCTTTTTCTCTCCGTCGCGCCCCTTCCACGTCTCGGATGTAGCCAAGCTGAACTTTGCCAGCTTACCGCTAGCCGTCTCTTTAATATCCGGGTCTGAGCCGATGCGACCGGCCAGCAATACAATGTTCTTATTCATCCGTGCTCTCCTCTATCATCTGTACTTCACCTTCCCACTCGCCGCTGGTGGCATCGAAGTCCTCTGCGGTCACGACGTTGCCGTCAACACGATCTGCGGTGTGCATCTCAGAGCTTTTCGGCAAGTACTTCGCAAGTCTTCGAACGACAGTCTTGCGACACATCTCTTCGTAGTGATCTTTCCAAGGGCCGAACTTGCCCTTGCTCTGCGACGAGCGCATCACCAAATCAACTTGTGCTTTGCTCATCACCTCGACGACCGGCATCATGTGCTCACCTGTTGCAGCGCACCAAACATGGGTCATCGGAGCATCGGTCAGTGCAGGCTTATGCACTACCGGCTGGTCAATGTTGCCGTAGTCCACTTCAAATAGGTCACCCTCTCGCACAATGCGGGGCGGGTGAATGGTCACACCGGCCTGGTGAGCCAGCTTGATAAGGCCTTGAAAGCCGATGATCATCTGCACCTGGCGCTTGAACGGCAGTAAGTAGACCTGGCCTGTTCCCGGCTCTAGTCCTAGCTGTGCCGACAGCATCAGCGAGCCCAGCAAGGTCACCGGGTCGCACTGCATAAGCTTTGGATTCCGCCGCAGCTCAGTCACCAAAATGCGTGCATATCTGGTTGGGCCTAGCTGCTTTGGGAGTGCAGCCATAAGCTGCCCCTTCAGGCCTTCTATTACCCCGTAAGCATCGCGGTTCTGCGCGGCCACAACGGGGTTTATCTTAGTTGTCAGCGAACTCATACTCGATGTCCTCCATGTGTGTGTTTATCCATCTGTCCTTGATGACGCCCAGTGCGTCTCCTAAAAAGACTAGCTCGACCATCTGTAGCGCCACCCTGACGCTATCCTCACCATTCTGGACGACCAAACCAAAGCCGTCCTGGTCCTCGACCAGTTGAACCTGTTGCTCTGGCCCACCTCTCCACCAAGGCATCGTCATACCTTTATCTCCCTAACCTTCAATGCATTGTTTTTCTGGAATGTGGCGAGCCACGTCGAGCCTGTGTCGGGGTCTACGATACGCAGCGCCTTCCCCCGTCCATAGAATCGTACCAGCGCCTTGGTCAAATCTCGTTGAGCCTTGTGTCCATCGGCCAGCTTTGACCAGTAGTCATAAAAACGCAACGCCTTCAGCATTGTAGGCACGACCTGATGCGGGCAGTGTAGCTCACCGCCATCGTTGGGCCATTGCTCCTGAGCAGTTCGGTAGTCCTGCGATAGCTGCGGAGCAGGAGGCAGCTTACCCTGCACATGATACGACCAGAAGGTGCCCACTGTCTTGCGAGCATGCGAGATATCAGCATCGTCTCTGCGAACCAAGTAGAGATTCAGCTCGAGGCCACCGCTTCCCCCTCCAAGCACAGCAACATAGCACTTTTTTCTGCCGGTAATGGACATGCCCCACTGCACCTGC
>NZLH01000218.1 GCA_002694155.1 Pusillimonas sp.
ACACCTGGCCTTCCAAATAAAATTGCTCTTGGCCACCACAATAAAAGCTGCCTTGATGGCGGTGCGGCCCTGCATTCAGTTTACCTTCCAGGTCGCCCTGGGCAATACGTGCCGGCGGTAACACATACGACTCTTTTTCGGCGCCCTCTTGTACGTCCAGAATGGGGTGCAAATCTTCGTACTCAACCTCCGCCAGCTTCACGGCGCGACGCGCCAAGTCGTAAGACGTTGCTGCAACAGCAAACATAGGCTGGCCGTAGTATTCCACCAAGCCGTCAGCCAACACCGCCTCGTCGGGCTTCGCAGCACCAATGTATTTATCGCCCGGAATGTCGTTAGCCGTAATAACAGCCACAACACCAGGCGCAGACTGCACTTTTGATAAATCCAACTTTGTAATACGTGCATGTGCCCGTTCCGACATACCGAACGCGCCATACAAGGTACCCTGCCACTCGGGAATATCGTCGGTATACTGCGCGCGACCACTGACATGCAAATGCGCGCTTTCGTGCGGTACCGTTGCACCAACTGTTCTGTATTTACTGTTCATCATACGACCTCCGTGCTGATGCGCGTGGCGGTTTCTCCCGAACTTTCAAGATAGAACCGGTATAAAAGATTACGTGCGGTTTGCAGTCGATAATTGCTGGTGGCCCGCATATCGGTTAAGGGCTGGTAGTCTTGCCCTAAGGCGGCCATAGCGGCTGCTATGGTTGTTTCGTTCCATGGCTGGCCAAGCAGTGCTTTCTCGGCTTCATAGGCACGCCGCGACGTTGCCGCCATCCCCCCGTGCGCAATACGTACGGAAACAACTGTGTCGCCCTCGAAACGAATGGCATAAGCGCTGCATACAGCTGAAATGTCTTGATCGATTCGTTTCGATAATTTGTACGTCGCCACCTTCAGGTCAGGATCACGCAGCGGTACCTTGATGGCCTCAAGGTATTCGCCGGGTTCGCGGTCTTGCTTGCGATAATCCAGATACAAATCTTCAAGCGCTAATTCGCGCCGGCGATCACCTTTGCGCAATACAACGCGCGTTTGCAAAGCAATTAGCAGTGGCGCGCTATCGCCAATGGGCGAGCCGTTAGCCACATTACCAACCAACGTACCCGAGTTGCGAATAGGCATGGAAGCAAACCGCTTCCACAACTCGGTCGCTTCCGGATAGTGCCTGGCCAGCGCTTCGTAACCTTCGTTTAGCAGCACGGCTGCGCCAATGACGAGGTGGTTGTCTTCTTCGGTAATCGCTGCGGCATCAGCAACATTACCCAAATAAATAACCTCGGAAAAATGTTTAAGTTGCTTGGTAACCATTAAACCCAGGTCGGTACCACCGGCCAGCAAAACTGCATCGGGATGCTCGTTGAACAATTGCGCCAGCTGGTTGCTATTTGTGGGCGCCCAATAGGTTTGATTGGCTGTTTCAATAATTAACGGGTCGGTAGTTTGCCCCTGTAAAGCCTGCAACTGTTGCTTTACCGTTTCAAGCGCAGGCCCGGTTTCAGGATAATTGCCCATATTCATGGTGGCATCGATAATAGGCCGATAGCCGGTACAGCGGCACAAATTACCCGACAGGTTGTCCAGCACCTCTTCGCGGCTGGGGCGCACTTGCCCTTTGCGATACATGGTGTACATTGACATTATGAAGCCGGGAGTACAGAAACCGCACTGCGAGCCATGATAATCAAGCATAGCTTGTTGCGCTGGATGCAAAGGCCCACCTTCATCGGCCAGCCCTTCTACAGTCCAAATCGCCTTGCCATCTAACGTAGGCACAAAGCGAATACAGGCATTAATGGCACGGAATACAACCTGACCGTTCTCAAGCGTGGCTTCAGTTACCGTACATGCACCGCAGTCACCCTCGGCACACCCTTCCTTGGTACCCACCAGCCCAGCCTGGTTGCGTAAATACTGCAATACCGTTTGGGTGGGGGACTCGGGCACCACCGTTTGCAACTGCCCGTTCAAATAAAAACTTACTGTGTGTCTTTGCGTCATTCTTTCATCTCCGCATTCATTCTTATTATTCGATTAGACGGCTGCCTGCTGTTCATACGTACCGTCAATAACAAAAATCTGGTTTAAATCACATTCATCGCAATTGGGAGCCGACCCAATACGATCAACCACAATAAAATCGCCCTGCTGCCCCAAGCTAAGCAGCGGGTGGTGCCAAACACCGGCGTAATAATTCACGCCTTGATCACCTTCAGCATAAAAGGCACGAATGCCGTTTTCATCGGGGCGGTCGTTAGCGCCGTTAGGCGCTACCACCACAACAAACGGGTTGCGCGCCGCAGGTATCCAGGCCTGACTGCCCAACGGGTGACGCTCTAGCATGGCGATATTTATGGGGAAGGAAAACGCCCCACCCACAGCCAAACTAATGCCGGCCTGGCCATCTTCGCCGTGAACTTGCACTTTACCTACATGATGATAGCGCTGCGTCGTTCCGTTGTTAATGGGGAACGACGCATTGCCGCGTGTGCAAATCACATCGCCAAACGGTGCAAAGGCTTCTTTGGTTAAGGGCTCCAGTTTCAGCACATTAGGCACATTAGCTCCCTTTTTTAGCCAGGCGACCCCAGATACGCAGGCGGCTGACCCCGCCATCGGGGTGCATATTCAATTTGACATGCGTGACCGCCCCAAGTTCTTCCAACTGGTCACGCTCATAGAAATGCTGCTTGTCTGGGCCCATTTTTTGCTCGCGCAACAATACGGGCCAGAACATGGCTTGGGTAATGGTGGACTGATCGGTACCGTAAGACACATTGGCGGCTTGAATGGATACGCGATCGGGGTAATTACCCTTGAAGTGTGCCGTGTCGACTTCGATTTTCTCGACGATCACCGGGTGCCCCAACTCGACCACCACCCAGTCGTAACCAGGTTCACGACGACGACGGGTTTCCCAGCCGTCGCCCATATTTACGCCACGCCCCGGCATGACCAACCGAAACGGCACACCGAAGTGCGCGTCGTTAAAGCCCACAATGCGGCCACCATTGGCCAACGCCGACACTTCGTACAGGGCGTCGGGGTCTTTGGACGTCCAGTCGGTTGCTGGCTGGCCATACACGCGAAAGCGCGCTACCCCGCCATCGGGGTAAATGTTCAGGCGGCAATGCGTCCAGCGACGGTCGTCTTCGAGCTCAATAAAATGATGAGTACTGGGCGACAAAGTGGTGGAAGGCACGATTTCTGTCCAGACAGTGGACTCGTCGGGGGTGTCTTCACAATAACAGGCCAAAACCGACGCAGCCGGCGGGAAATTACCCGTGAAATGGCTGGTGTCAATGTCAATACCTTTAATAACCCCCGATACGCCCAGTTTGATAACGGCGTAATCGTGTCCACCATCACGGCGGCGGCGCGTTTCCCAGCCATCCATCCATTTACCGTGATCATCGAACTTACCCACAATAAATACGGGTTCAGCCGATTGCAACATGCGATTGGCTTCGCCAAACCACTGATCGGAGCATTCAATTACTTCAGCCCCGAAGTCATCAAGCGCCAGATTCGCATAACGATTTACAAACTCGGGAAACTCGACGCTGGGGGCGTTAATAACCGTACCAACGGGCATATGAGGCGCTGCCATGACTACACTCCTGACAAAACAAAAATTAAAAAAAACCGATTAACGGATTGATTAAAACCACTGTTCTCCGGCATTTTTTGCCCGCCGGACGGCAATGTTTCGCGTTGATGCTGCGCGTTGATGCTTTACGCGGCTTACGTTTCATTTATAAGGTCGTTCAGGCGGAAACCACCTATTTTGTATATTTGCTGCAGGCTTTCGCGCTTTTCGTCTTCCAGCGAAAGCTGCAACCGGCGCTCGAATTGTTGAATAATGCCGGCGCGGTCATAACCTTTCACCGCCAGAATGAAAGGAAACCCAAACTTGTTGTTATAGGCATCATTCAATTCAGTTAAGCGCGCATACTCTTCAGGAGAACACTTATCCAGCCCCGCACCGGCCTGCTCAGAGGTGGACTCCTCGGTTAACTCGCCCCGCACGGCGGCTTTACCGGCCAACTCAGGGTGAGCGCGGATCAGCTTCAACTGGGCTTGTTCGCCGGCCTGTTCAATTTGCTTGACCATGGCCGCGTGCAGATCGGCCACGCTGTCGTAGGGGCGACCCGAGGCCGCGCCTTCTGCCACCCAGGGCGAATGCTCGAAAACACCGCCCAGCAAACTCACGAACTGGGATTCGGGCATGTTATTTAGCTCAGAAAGGGTAACGTGTTTGGTCATTCAAACCTCTTTAAATGGATGATGCTTGGCCCAGTGGCGGGCAATATCGACCCGACGACAAACCCACACACGGTCGTGGCGCTGGATGTAGTCGAGAAACCGCTGCAAGGCCGCGAAACGACCTGGGCGACCGATTAACCGGCAATGCAGGCCAACAGACAACATTTTGGGTGCGTCGTCCCCTTCGGCATACAAGACATCAAATGCGTCTTTCAAATAACTAAAGAAATGTTCGCCTGTGTTGAAACCTTGCGGTGTGGCAAAACGCATATCGTTGGTATCAAGCGTGTACGGCACCACCAAATGCGGTTTCACCGTACCATCTTGCAATTCAACCTGGGTCCAGAACGGTAAATCGTCGCCGTAGTAGTCGGAGTCGTAAAGAAACTGGCCTTCTTCCACCACTAAACGACGCGTATTAGGGCTGTCGCGCCCGGTGTACCAGCCTTGCGGATGCTCGCCCAGTAAGTTTGTAATGACTTCCACGCAGCGCTGCATGTGTTCGCGCTCGATCGATTCGGGCATAGACTGGTAATGAATCCAGCGATATCCATGACAAGCAACCTCGTGGCCCAACTCAACAAACGCTTGTGCCGCCTCAGGGTGGCGCTCAAGCGCCATGCCCACACCAAAAATGGTCAAGGGCAACTTGCGACGCTCGAATTCACGCAAAATGCGCCATACCCCAGCGCGTGAGCCATATTCGTAAATCGACTCCATCGACATATGACGGTCTGGGTACGCAGCCGCCCCAACAATCTCCGATAAGAATTGCTCTGACGCCGGATCACCGTGCAACACACAGTTCTCGCCACCTTCTTCGTAGTTCAGAACGAACTGAACCGCAATTTTGGCCTTGTCAGGCCATTGCGCATGTGGCACATTGCGACCATAACCGACCAGGTCGCGGGGATACTCAACGGACATGCAAGCTCCTTAACGTTTTACGGTAAACACCGACCACGGATCGGGTTTGCGAGTTTGGGTTTCTTCCACCCTGTGCTCGCAATCTTCCAGGTGGTGACACATGGCAGCGATCGCGCCTTCGCGGTTGCCGTCCAGCAATAAATCAAGAATCTGATCGTGCTCCATGTACGAGCATGTGCTTGAACTGGGGGTGTCATGAAACGCAATAATCAGAGTAGTTCGGCAACACAGCGCATGCATGAACTCGGTCAGTACATGGTTGCCCACCAAGCGCGCCATTTTTACGTGGAAAGCGTTCGACAGCCGCAACCAGCTGATACGATCGCCCGTTTCAAAGGCCTCTTTTTCCTGGCGTACCATTTCACGCAGGGGTGCCAGACGTTCGGGCAGGTCGGGCATTTGCAACAGTTTGTCAATCAATACACATTCCAGGGTTCGACGCGCCTCGAAAACCTCGCGTGTTTCAGCCGGGTCGGGCTGCCACACGTAAGCCCCACGGTTAGGCAGCAACACCACAATTTTGTCGTGACCCAGCTGCGCCAGCGCCGCACGCACGGTTGCCCTCGAACAACTGAAAATATCGCACAAGGCCGACTCGGTAAGTTTTGCCCCCGGAAGCAAGCGCCGATCCATGACCGCATCGAAAATTTCCGCGTAAACGCGGTCTACTTCCGATACCCGTCCAATTTTCTGGCCCCGCTTCTCAAGCAGCGAAGACGCACGCGGGGCGGTACTTTCCCCTTGTAAATCATCGTGTTGGTCTAAATAAAGCATGCCGTTACGCGCCCCAATCGTTGCACTTCACAAAATCACGTCTTGACAATTATTGGCGCTTAAAACAAAATCGTCAACATAAATTGTTAACAATTTGGAGATTTCATGGGAAAACTATCTACCCACGTCCTCGATACCATGCATGGTGGCCCGGCTCAGGGCGTTAAAATTGAACTCTATTCCGCCGGCGAAACCCGTAAACTTTTGAAAACCGACACAACCAATGCCGATGGGCGGTGCGACTCGCCTTTGCTTGGGCCAGATGAAATTCAGGCAGGGGTATATGAACTGGTTTTCCATGCAGGTGACTACTTCGCCACCAAAGGTGTGGCCATGCCCAACCCGCGTTTTGTCGACCAGGTTGTTATCCGGTTCGGTATTGCCAACCCAGCCGAAAACTACCACGTACCTTTGGTCGTTACACCCTGGACCTACTCCACCTACCGCGGCAGCTAAGTAAGCCTCGCACCGCCCCAACCAACATCGGAAAATAAAATCATGGAAGCGTACCTGGTCGAATTCGGAAACTTGCTGCTACGTTGGTTGCACGTTATTGCTGCCATTGCCTGGATCGGCGAATCTATTTACTTTGTCATGCTCGACAACAGCCTGAAGTCTCCAACCGATGAGGCTGTGAAAAAGCGGGGCGTACTCGGTGAAATGTGGGCGGTGCACGGTGGCGGCTTCTACCACAACCAAAAGTACATGACTGCCCCTGCAGAGCTCCCCAAAGACCTCCACTGGTCATTCTGGAAAGCCTACACCACATGGCTAAGCGGCTTTGCACTGTTCGTCATTATGTATATGTCGAACCCCTCTTTCTATCTGGCCAACCCGTCCAGCCCTTGGGAATGGGTCCGCGAACTGTCAGGGTGGCAAGTTAACGCTATTGCTATCGTGTTTCTGGTTGCAGGCTGGGTTGTGTACGACCAGCTATGTCGACGTCTTAGCCCCAATATGGAGCGCGACGGGGCGCTAAGTATTGCAGTTGCCGTAATGATGGTCATCGTGTCCTATCTCAGTGTGCATATCTTCCAAGGGCGTGCTGCTTTCCTTATGACCGGCGCGGTTATGGCTACCGCCATGTCGGCCAACGTGTTCTTCTGGATTATTCCCGGCCAGCGTCGCATGGTGAACGCCATGAAAAAAGGCGAAGCACCCAACCCCCTAGACGGCAAGCGCGGCAAACAGCGTTCGGTGCACAACACCTACTTCACGCTACCTGTCGTGTTCTTGATGCTTAGCAACCATTACTCGTTCACCTATACCAGCCCGTATGCATGGGTCATCATGAGCCTGTTCATTTTTTCGGGCGCGGCCATTCGCCAGTATTTCGTGCTGCGGCATCTGGGCCAGAACAAAATAGCCTACCCTGTTTTTGGTGTGGCTTTGCTTATTGTGATTGCATTTTTGGCTGCGCCGGCAAGTAAAAAACCGTCGCCGGCTAAACAACCTGCAGCCAACGTTGAAAGCACCAGCGAAAACCCGGCAGCTGGCAGCGATACAGCAGCCGGCAAAGAACCTGCCAGCGACGCCGGTGCCAGCAACGAGATGGCCCGCGTCATGGAGATTATGCAGGCGCGCTGTGTGCAATGCCACGCGGCCCAGCCCACACAAGCGGGTTTCGCATCCGCACCGGCAGGTATGGCACTGGAAACCGAACAACAAATTATGGCCAACCCAGCCCTTATCAAGCAGGTTACCGCCAGCGGTTATATGCCCTTGGCAAACATTACCCAGATGACCGACGCAGAGCGCGAGTTCATAGCCAACTGGAATCCGTAAACACTTAAAACAACAAAAACGGCAGTTAATGCATTTATCGATACTTTAAACCTGGATCAGGCACTAACCCACGCACAAATAGCCGCGGGTTCGGCCTGATCCGGCATCGACGCCACTATCTGCGATACGCACGGCGGTATAAGAGGTAGGACATGTACATGCGCCTGTAACCGGGTTCATCGTGTCCATCGTACAGCCAGCAAGACTGTTAACCGAGAACCCTCCGCCACCAATGCCCCCTGCAGAGACCCACCGCATTCCCCTGCATACCAGCAACCCCCCATAATGCTCGCGCGCAACCAAACCATCCTCTGCACATGATGCGTTTGCAAAGGCGCGTTGACCCAACCACAAAAAGCCTTCCGCACGTAACCCTTGCTCGGTTGCAACAGCCCCCTTCACCGAAAGCGTTCCCTGAAACTGCGGATCCCTTTCGTCTTTCACCTTCAAGAAATCCATCGCTTGTGTTTGCTCAACTGTAACGGCCATCACCACCGCGCCAATGGGTAAAGCCGCCATTTCTGAAACTGGTGGGTTAGGAAAATTGAAACTTGCACCCAAAATGCGGTTTGGTTGAGTAGCCAACACGGCGCCCCCCTCGCCCCGCGCCGCGAGAGTCCATTGCGCCTGCATCGACGCATAATCACCAGAACCCGTTTTCGGCATCAAAACGTCTTGCGTAAAGATCAACGCCTCTAGCTTGCATGCCAGACTTGGGCACGTACCAGAGCGTAAAATTTGGACAGCCAGCCCCGCACCTGACGCCACGTGATCAGGAAACCCGGCGGGCAGTAAAGATTCACTAACCAGCTCGCCAATCGTTGGTTTCTCCCAATTTGAATAGCCAGGAAGGTTGAACGATCCGTCTCCGTCCGCCTGACGAATAGCTGACCCATGCTGGGTTAAATAATGCAGTACAGCGGTTTTTGCGGTTCGCATCAAGCTTGC
>NZLH01000219.1 GCA_002694155.1 Pusillimonas sp.
GTGCCAGGTAGATGGCATTTCAGCGGAATTGGCCGAACGCATCTATTATGCATTGCGATAAGTTAGTATTACGATTATGCCACTGACTATACCCATGATTCTGACCTGGTTGCGGATAGCGCTTATCCCGCTGGTTGTCGCTTTGTTTTACCTGCCAGCTGCCTGGTTGGGGGGCGAGGCGTTGCGCGACACAATGGCGGCTGCGGCATTTATTGTGGCGGCGCTAACCGATTGGTTCGATGGTTGGCTGGCCCGGCGCTGGAATCAAACGTCGGCATTTGGCGCTTTCCTGGACCCTGTAGCCGACAAGCTTATGGTTTGCGCCGCCTTATTGGTATTGCTCGATTTGCAACGGGTCGATGCATTCATCGCCTTTATTATTATCGGGCGTGAAATAACCATTTCGGCTTTACGCGAGTGGATGGCACAAATTGGCGCCAGTGGCAGTGTGGCGGTACACTGGCTTGGCAAATTTAAAACGGCTGCCCAAATTGTGGCCATTCCTTGTTTGTTGTATGGTCAGTCTTTGTTTGGTGTGTCTGCCAGTCAGGTAGGCAGTATACTGATCATTGTTGCGGCCATTTTAACTGTATGGTCGATGTTTTATTATTTGCGCCGTGCCTGGCCGCAAATTCGCGAGCGTGCATCATAGGCACCCCAAGTTTGCCAGGTTTGCTGCAAGCAAATGTTTCGCCGAATATAGAAGATTATGGTTGCCACTACCGTCGAAGACATTCCCGATAGCCCGCAGGTTCAAAAGAACGACTGGAAAATTATCAGCCTGATTGGGGCAGCGCATGCTGGGTCGCACTTTTTTCAGTTGGTGTTCCCCACTTTGTTTTTATCGCTGGCCAATGAGTTTGGCTTTAGCTATAGCCAGCTGGGCTTGTTGGTATCCGTGTTTTTTATTACGTCGGGCATTGGCCAGGCTTCGTCGGGGTTTATTGTCGATCGCATTGGGCCGGCGCCTGTTCTGCATTTTGGTTTGGCCTGTTTTGTTGCATCGGGTGTGTTAATTGGGCTTTCCAACGGTTATGCCCTTTTGCTGCTGGCAGCGTTTATTGGGGGGGTAGGTAACTCTGTTTTTCATCCGGTCGATTATTCCATTATTAATCATAGGGTAAGTCGTTATCGCCTGGGCCATGCTTATAGCACCCACGGGTTCACAGGAAATTTGGGGTGGGCCTTAACCCCGGTGTATATGTCTGCCTTAATTTACCTTGCTGATTGGCGGGTTGCTGCGTTCGGTGCTGCAGCTTTGTTAGCGGTAATTTTGTTTGCTGTCTGGCTGGGGCGCGACTTGCTCTCTGGGCGTAATGTGGTGGGGCAAAAAATTAGTGCGCCGGTTGATCACAAGGGCGATCCGGCTTCATTGGCATCCAAGTCGGTTGCAGAAACCTTTATGACCTTGGTGAAACAACCGGTTTTATGGGGCGCTTTCTTTTTCTTCACCTGCTCAACGATGTCGTTGTCGGCGGTGCAAAGTTTTACCATTCCCATGTTGGGGCAGGTGTATGACATTGACAAGGTTTTAGCTGGCACGGCGTTGTCCGGCTACATGCTGGCTTCGGCTGCCGGTATGATTGCTGGCGGCTTTTTAGTGGGCGCGACGCGACGCAATGAAATTACCGTAGCTGGTTCACTGGTGCTGGCAGGCCTTATTTTGGTGTTGCTGGCGTCTGGTATGTTGCACCCTTGGCTGGCCATTGTCATGGTGGGCTTAGGTGGGTTTTGTGCAGGTATTGCTGCGCCGTCTCGCGACATGCTGGTGCGTAGCGTTACGCCCAAAGGGGCAACGGGTACTGTATATGGTTTGGTGTACTCGGGTATGGATGTGGGTGCGTCAATTGGGCCGGTTGTGTTCGGTATTTTGCTCGACGCAGGTTTCCGCCAAGGTCCGTGGGTAGGGGCGGCCATTACCTTTGTAATGGCGGCGGTTGTAGCGCTAATTATTGGGCGTACGGTTGCGCGGCGTGAGGCCGCCGGCACGGCGCCGGCCTAAGGCAGCGCCCCCTTTGGTATTTATTGGCGTGGCGTGCGGGCCGGTTCGAATGAAAAGGGCCTGCTGCTGCGCCAGGGGTTGATATCCAACCCGCCTCGGCGGGTATAGCAGGCATACACGAATAAAAATTCTGGCTGGCAGGCCTGCCATATATCACAATAAATTTTCTCTACACAGTGTTCGTGGAACTCTGTGTGTTGGCGTAGCGACACAATATATTTCAATAACGACTCGCGGTTAATTTGCGGGCCATGGTATTGAATCTGCAGGCTGCCCCAATCGGGTTGGCCGGTGACAGGGCAATTTGATTTCAATAAATCCGACGTAAGCGTCTCGTTAACGGGCTGCGCATTTGCAACGCATTTCAGCAAGCCTGCATTCGGCTGGTAATGCCTAATTTCAATGTCGGCGTTGTCAATGCTTGCACCTTCCAATGGGGCGCAAAGGGCGGTTTCTATTTTGTGCAGCTCGGTTAGTGCTACTTGAACCGGCGCACCTGCAACGCCTGACAAGTCTTCTTCCAATCTTTCTTGCACTTCAGTAATGTTGTTAAAGCGGCTTTCGTTATAGCTGTTCAAGTACAGCTTGAAAGATTTCGATTCGATAATATTTGGGCTATTGTGCGGCACAATGAAACGGGCCATTGCGACCAGGGGCTTGCCTTTGGCGTTAAGCCATGACACTTCATAAGCGTGCCAAATATCAGCACCAAACCATTCGGGCACAAAAGGGAGTTGTGCGCGGTTGGTTTTGCGGTTAACGGCAAATAGAACGCTAGGGTCGTATTGTGCCGGGTAGGCTACCTCGCGCCCAAGTGGCGCATTATCTAAAGGGGAAGATGACATTTCGAATACAAAAAGGGTAGGCAATTAGCGACAGAAATGTGAACATTTTACTGCGGTTGATTTAAATCAATGACCAAAAGCTAACTATCAGGTACAGTTTTGCCATGTCTGTATTGTCCCTATTTGCTCCGCCGGCCTTAATGACACAGGCCGATCGAACCGAACGTCGTCACATGGTGGCCCGGTTAGGGCTGGCATGGCTGGGAATGATGCAGGTCATGATGTTTGCGTTTCCCGGCTACTTGCGTAATCAGCCTATGTCAACTGAAAACCGGCTGTTTCTTGACGAAGCAATTGTGTTGCTGAACTGGTTAAGCCTGGTGCTGACGGTTCCGGTTATTTTGTATTGCGCCTGGCCGGTATGGAAGGGGGCGTTTGGGCGTTTTCGCGCTCATGTCATTACTATGGATGTACCCGTTGCGTTGGGCATTTTGGCCGCTTTTATTCCCAGCGTCTACGCAACGTTAACAAATCGTGGGGAAGTCTATTTCGAGTCAGTCACCATGTTTGTGGCTTTCTTGCTAACTGCACGTTACCTGGAATTTTGCGCCCGCCAAACCATGGCCCATGGCGCTTTTCACCAGAATATTCAGTCTTTACGTCAAAGCCTTTCGGCCGGCGCCGATCGGGTTGCGCTGTGGTTTACGGTGGCACAGCTGGGGCTGGCGGCGTTGGCAGGCGCTTATTGGTTTGTTTATTCTCCTGAACATGCCGTGGCAGTGACCGTGGCGCTGCTGGTGATTAGCTGTCCTTGCGCGTTGGCCATGTCGGTTCCTACCGCTGTTGCAGCGGCACATGCCAGTTTATATCAGCGTCAAAGCGTGTCGCAAACGCATCTGGCGCAGTTGTCTATCGACACTGCCCGGGTGGCTCATCAAAATTTGTACGGGTCTATGGTTTGGCACTTATTGCTAACACCGTTGGCTGCATTGGGTTATGTGCAACCTTGGCTGGCAGCTATTACCATGCTTGCGTCTTCATTAGCTGTGGCGGCAAATGCCTGGCGTTTGTATCGCCGGCAGTCGCGCGAACTGGATGCGGTGTGGGCAGGTCAGCCGGCGCAAGGTTAGGCAAATGGGGGCGCTTTATTTATTGTTACCCATTTCGCTTATTTTGGTTGTGTTAATAGGTGCTGCGTTTTGGTGGGCCATTTTTTCGGGCCAGTTTGAAGACACCGATGCGGCGGCAAGATCGATTCTCGAGGATGACGATACACCAGAATCGAACGAGGCGAACAAAAGCGCCGACAAGAAGGATTAGGAAAGTGGCAGCAAGGTAGTTTGGCAAGCAAGGCTTACTGCAATAAGTTTGAAATTAATAATGTGTTTTTTGTTTTAGGGGATTTTTATGGGCAATTCCGGCACGCTGAGTAAGCAGCCAGAAACCTTCAATTATGGGGTGGTCAGGCAGTTCACCATCATGACCATAGTGTGGGGTGTTTTAGGCATGGCGGTAGGTGTTTTAATTGCGGCGCAGTTAATTTGGCCCGATTTGAACTTCAATACACCCTGGCTTAGTTATGGGCGTTTGCGTCCCCTACATACGAATACGGTTATTTTTGCATTTGGCGGTACCGCGTTGTTTGCTACGTCGTATTACGTTGTGCAGCGAACCTGTCAGGTGCGTTTGTTTTCCGACAAGCTGGCAGCTTTTACATTTTGGGGCTGGCAGGTTTGCCTGCTGGCTGGTTTCCTAACCCTGCCCATGGGTTATACCAGCACCAAAGAGTACGCCGAATACGAATGGCCCATTGATATTTTAATTACGCTGGTCTGGGTTGCGTACGCCATCGTGTTTTTCGGCACCATTTTCAAGCGGCGGGTAAAACATATTTA
>NZLH01000220.1 GCA_002694155.1 Pusillimonas sp.
GCACACTGCGCACTTTAATCATGTCGCGCACAATTTTGACCATAAGGGGTTTGTCTTGCCCGGCCCGACGAATGGTTAGCACAATAGACGTTTGTGGCTCGCCTCGCATAAGCTTAACCGCTTCGCTTAGCGTCATCCCTTTAGTGGGTTTGCCATCGATATGCGTGATGATGTCGCCCGACATAATGCCGGCACGTGCCGCTGGCGTGTCCTCGATTGGCGCAATAACTTTGGGCATGCCATCTTCACTGCCAATTTCAATACCCAAACCACCAAAACCACCCTGGGTGATCGCTTCCATTTCTTTGAAAGCTTCCGGGTCCAGGTACGCAGAATGTGGGTCAAGATCGCTGAACATCCCGCGAATGGCATCATCCATTAGGTCTTTATCGCCCAACGGTTCGACATAACTGGATTTAATTGCCGAAAACACATTGGCAAACTGCTGTAACTCTTTCAGCGGCAACGGTTCGCCCCGTTGCGCGACGGCCGAAATACCAAGACTAAGCAGGACACCGCCCACGACGCCTGCCATAACCAAACCTAACTGACCAATTTTGCGAGTGCCCATGCACATTCCTGAGTTAATACGTGAAGATAACCACTTAGTGCGCCTATAGTACCTTAACGCGCCAACCAAATCAGCGGGTTCACCGGCGTACCGTTATGCCGAATTTCGAAATAAAGGCCGGGCTCTACCTGGCCACCGGTAGCCCCAACCCTGGCAATGACATCGCTTGGCGCCACCCGCTCACCCACCTTCTTGAGCAGGCTTTGGTTATAGGCATAGACACTTAAGTAACCCTCTCCGTGATCCACTATTAGTAAATTACCAAAACCATTAAGCCAATTTGCGTACACCACACGCCCGGCAGCAATCGGCCGAACCGGCGTGCCTTCGGTCGCCCGCAAGACAACACCACGCCAAACACCCCCATCGGGACGCTCGGCACCGAAACGACCAATTGCCTGGCCCTGAACGGGTGACGGCAACCCTTTTTTCAGACCGCCCAGTGCGGCAATTGGTTCCTGAACACTTACAGTCTCGTCAGACGCGGCTTCCGAATCGCTATCTGATCGATCCTCCTCACGCCCAACCGGTTCAGCTTCGTCTGCTTTCGTTTCCGACGCCTGAGGTTCGGTCGCTTCAACCGTAGTAACGGGTTCTGAAGGTGTTACGCGAACAACCTCGGCTCTGCGCGCGCGCGCCTCTCGCTCCAGTCGTTCGCGCTCGGCACGCTCTGCGGCTTCTTGTTCCTGTTTTCTACGCTCAGCCGCCAAACGCTCCCGCTCGCGGCGCTCAGCCGCTTCCTGCTCTTTAATCGCAGCCTGCAAACCGTCAACCAACCCTTCCAACCGTTGCGCATCCTGCTCTAGCGTTTTAGCCTCGGTTCGACGTTGTTTCAAAGCCGCCTCGATACTGGCAAGCACTTTTACACGCGCAGCTTTTTGTTCTTCAAGCGCCTGCTTTTTACTGCCTGCCTCTTCTTTTAATGCGGCCAATTCTGTTTCTTTTTGCGCCAATTGCCTGGTTAGCTGCTCTAACTGCGCCAGGCTTTCCTGCAAATTACGCACGGCCTGCGCTTGCGAGCGAGAAACATAGCCCAAATATGCCAGCTCCCGGCCAATACTTTGCGGATCATCACCAGAAAGCAAAGCCGTCCAGGGCGACAACCCGCCAGCATACTGTGCTCTTAGTTGTTCAGCCAACGTTTCACGCTGCATCTGGATCCGCTCGCGAGTTTGCGCGATACCTTGTGTAAGTCGCTCTTGTTCACGCCTTACACGCGTTTCTTCTTCAGCTATTTCAGCAAGTTCACGCGTTACCCGGGAAATGGCCGATTCTGAGGCGCGCAGCTGGTCGAGCGCATCCTTTCTTGAGCGGGCCTGCTGCTCGATCGTTTTCTGAAGTTCGTTAATACGCGTTTGCAATTGCGCCTGCTGTTCTTGCATTTGCGCCTGGCGTGCCTTTAACTGCGCGGAAGTTTCGTCTGCCACCGCCACTGCCGACCACAAGGCCAACACCGCCAAGCCAAGCGCATGCCGCATATAAACTAGCCCTTTTTAGCTTTGCCTTGCGCTGCAACCGCGGCCATAGCCGCCTCAATTTCCGCAGCGTCACCCAGGTAGTAATTGCGAATCGGGCGCAAATCTTCGTCGAGTTCGTAAACCAAAGGCTGCCCGGTAGGAATATTCACCCCCACGATTTCATCGTCGGAAATGTTATCAAGGTGTTTGATTAACGCACGTAAGCTATTGCCATGCGCCGCCACCAGTATTTTCCGACCCGACTTAAGCGCCGGCGCAATAGACTCGTTCCAGAAAGGCACCACGCGATCGACCGTGTCTTTAAGACACTCGGTGGCGGGAAGCTGCTCGGGTGGAATTTTGGCGTAGCGCTTGTCAAACCGGGGATGACGCGGATCATCGAGGTCAAGCGGGTTAGGCGCAATTGCGTAAGCACGTCGCCACACCAATACTTGATCGTCACCATACTTTGCAGCAGTTTCCGATTTATTCAAACCCTGCAACGCGCCATAATGACGCTCGTTCAAACGCCAGCTTAAGCCCACCGGGGTATACATGGCGTCCATTGCATCTAACGCAATCCACAAGGTGCGAATAGCGCGCTTTAAAACAGATGAAAAAGCCAGATCAAATTCAAACCCTTCCGATTTCAGCAGTTCACCCGCTTTCTGCGCCTGCATCCGGCCTGTTTCAGTTAAGTCAACATCGGTCCAACCAGTAAACCGATTTTCCAGATTCCACTGGCTTTCGCCATGGCGCATGAGTACTAATTTATGCATGAGACAAGTTACCTAAAAATTGAATAAGCGCGTCCATTTTATAATCCCGTATTATCGAAGTATTTTGACGAATCAAACTGGACCGTATCGTGGACTTTCTTCTTAGCGACAGCAACCTTTATATTGTAATAATAGCCCTTGTATCAGGTGTCATGCTTTTATGGCCAACAATTATGAAAAGCACGCAGGCCCGTGCTGTTGGTGTGTCACAGGCCGTACAGCTGGCAAACCAGAACAACGGCGTTTTCATCGACGTGCGCAGCCACGAAAAATTCAAAGGTGGCAGCATCCCCCAAGCGAAAAATATTCCAGTGGCCGACCTGGAAGCCAAAATGAGCACACTACCCAAAGACAAACCCATTATCGTCGTTTGCGAACATGGGCGCGAATCGGCTACGGTAGCGAGTAAATTGCGCAAAAACGGGTTCAATGAAGCCGTAACCCTGGAAGGGGGGCTGCGCAAATGGATCGACTCCGGCATGCCCGTAAGCGGTAAACACTAAGGCTGTTTACCAATTAGCGGGCCCTGCTTCTTACACTTTACCGAGGTTTACATGGCAACAGTCACAATGTATTGCACCGCCGTTTGCCCTTTCTGCGTGCGCGCTGAAATGCTGTTAAAAAAACGCGGTGTTTCCGAAATCACCAAAGTTCGCATTGATACCGACCCCGAACAACGCGCCCTCATGATGGAGCGAACCGGGCGCAGGACGGTTCCGCAAATTTATATTAACGACACCCATGTGGGGGGTTACGACGAATTGGCTGCGCTCGATCGCGCCGACAAGCTTGTGCCCATGTTAAGCACCTAACACCTATTCCAAACTTCGCCCCTTAGCTAAGGGCAATTAACTTATCAGGACAACAGAATGGCCGAACAGAATCAGACAGGCACCACCAATCAGGCGGGTGCCAACAGCCAGGCAAAAGAACCCAGCTTCAACTTGCAACGCACTTACGTTAAAGACCTCTCATTGGAAATGCCCAATGCGCCTCAGATCTTCCTGGAACAGGAAGCGCCCAATGTCGAGGTCAGCATTAATGTAGGCGGCCAGCAGCTGGCCGATACAATCTACGAGTCGACTGTGCAGGTTACGGTAACCACCCGCATCAACGACAAAACACTGTATTTGGTCGAGGCAACACAAGCGGGTATATTCGAAGCGGCCAACATCCCCGAAGACCAGTTAGACCCTTTGTTGGGTATCGTTTGCCCCACCATGCTGTATCCTTATTTGCGGGCAACCATCGCCGATGCCATCACGCGCACAACCATGCCAGCGCTGCATCTGGCTGAAGTCAACTTCCAATCGTTGTATGAACAACGCCTGGCCCAGGCCGCTGACGATAACCAAAAACAAGACGTCGGCATTGCTGTGCCACCCGGTGCAACAAAGCAATAACGGGTAACCCTATGACCTCCACAGCAACCTCACCCAGCCCAATACGCGTTAGCGTTCTGGGTGCGGGAAGCTGGGGCACTGCGCTGGCCGCAGTAGCAAGCCGGCAAAGCAACACGCTTATCTGGGCTCGTAGCTCAAAAACAGCGCAGACGATCAATCAAGAACAGAAGAACCCAGGCTATCTTCCCGACATCACGTTACCCGCAAGTCTGCAGGCCACTCATCACCTTAATGACGCGTTGCGCCATGTTTGCGACACCAACGCACCGATCTCCAATCGGCTTATCATTCTGGGGGTGCCTGTTGCCGGGCTGGCCAATGTGTGCACACAAATCAAGCCCCATCTTGCTCAGTGCCAAGCTTTTATCAGCGTTATCTGGACATGCAAAGGCTTCGACCCCGAAACCGCACAACTTCCGCACGAAATAGCGCAAGCGTCGTTGGGCGACATCAATCATGTTGGGCTAGGCGTGCTATCGGGCCCATCTTTTGCCAAAGAAGTCGCACAAGGCCTACCCGTAGCGCTAACCATTGCCAGCAACACCGACGCCGTTATTGAAAACACAACCCAGGCGCTGCACGGCGGCTCGGTTCGAATTTATTCAAGCGCCGACGTGGTGGGGGTTGAAGTTGGGGGTGCCATGAAGAATGTAATGGCCATCGCGTGCGGCATTGCCGATGGGCTTGAGTTAGGTACCAACGCGCGGGCCGCCATTATCACCCGCGGCCTGGCCGAGATGCAGCGCCTGGGCTTGGCTATGGGCGGGTGTGTCGACACTTTCGCCGGACTAACCGGGCTAGGAGACCTGGTTTTGACGGCAACCGGCCCACTTTCACGGAATAGGCAGGTTGGCCTGGCAATTGGGCAAGGTAAAAAATTAAACGATATCCTGGCTACCGGTATTACCGCAGAGGGCGTGCGTTGCGCCCGTGCTGCTTTGCAATTAGGCAAACGTTACAAAGTTGAGCTTCCCATTACACAAGCCGTATGCAATGTTTTGTTCGAAGATGTATCGCCCAGACAAGCAGTTTCCGATCTTCTGGCCCGAGAGGCCAAAGCCGAAACCTCGCGAACTTAAGCCCCGCCCAAGTAACCTGTTTGCCGCCAGGCTTCATACACCGTAACTGCCACTGCGTTCGACAAGTTCAAACTACGTTGCCCCTTGCGCATAGGCAAGCGAAACCATTGCTTTTTCGGGAACAAAGCCAACTGGTCGGCCGATAACCCTGCGGTTTCGCAACCAAATACGAAGACATCCCCCGCATGAAATTGCTGCTCTCCCATAAGGGGGTGTCCTTTAGTGGTCATAGCAAAACAACGCGCCTGGTTCACGCCTATTACCGACAACGCCTCGGGCAAGGTGTCATGGACTTGAACATTCGCCCACTCATGGTAATCAAGACCCGCTCTTTTTAAGCGTTTATCGTCAAGTTCAAAGCCCAACGGTCGAACCAAATGCAAATCTGCGCCGGTGTTCGCCGCCAAACGAATAACGTTCCCC
Source organism: Pusillimonas sp. (assembly GCA_002694155.1). Lineage (GTDB taxonomy): Bacteria > Pseudomonadota > Gammaproteobacteria > Burkholderiales > Burkholderiaceae_B > Neopusillimonas. The sequence goes on from NZLH01000220.1 coordinate 5,713, forward strand.
GTATTAGGCGGTATTTCAGGTGAAACAAGGACAATATGAAACATACAATTTCTTCATGACGACAAGGGGGTTCGGGCCAAAACAACCCCATGAACCGATGCGGCCCCTGCCTGCGTTAATAAATAAGACACGGCATTCAACGTGCTGCCTGTGGTTAAAACGTCATCAACCACCCAAACATGCTTACCCGACAGCGCGGCCGACTGTTTTAAACCATACAAACGACGAACTTGTTGATAGCGCTGTTGTCGACCTGCCCACTTTTGCGGCCCCGTCTCTTTGCGTCGAAACAACACATTACTGCAGGGTATGTGTAGTCGGCGAGAAAGATGGCGGGCAATTTCACCCGCAGGATTAAACCCCCGCTGTTGCAACGCCAGGCGGCTGGCCGGCACAGGCACCAGAATTGTAGCGCCTGGCAACGTTAACTTAAGGTCCTGCAAGCGTGGAACCAGTAACTCCGCTAATGCTGCAGCCAAAAGATAGCGTTTTCCTTGCTTGAACTGAAGGATCAGGACACTGCCCGGGAACTGATAATCAAACGCTGCGACAACCGATTGAAATACCGGCGCGTTGTACAGGCAATCTGCACACTTGCCCTGACTATTCAACAACAAAGCACAAGCCGCGCAACGGGCCCGGCCCAACAACATAGAGTCACAAACCGACTGACAACACCCATTGCACAACAAGCCTGCGGCCGTGCGTGTTAAACACAATGGACAATTGCCCGGTATGCGCAGCATGATCTGCTGGCGCAGGTCGCGCCAACGCAAACTATGCGCCATAATGAAACCTGTAGAATATATCGATCCCAAATCAGAGCATGCCTGATGCTCTTTGCAAAGCGCCGAGTACGCAAATATGTCATCACCGCCGTCACTGCCGCTTAATCCGAAACACGTTGCAATGCAGTTTGCGCGTCGTGCCCCGCTCGACGAAGCCCAGTTTTTGTACGGGGAAATAGCACAAAGGATGCTCCAACGGCTTAGCTATATCCGTAGCAACCCGTCTGTCATTCTAGACGCGGGATGCGGTGCAGGCCACGCCGTTGAACCATTGCGGGCGCGATACCCCGAGGCCCAATACACCGGGCTTGATACTTGCCAGCCTTTGCTGAACACGGCAATCTCGCGCCATGCTGGGAAAAGAGGGTTATGGAACCGTCTGCGCAATAAACCAACCGCGCAAACGCGATTTGTGCGCGCCGACCTGGCAGATACAAAACTGCCTCCCGAATCGGTTGGGCTGGTTTGGTCGAACATGGCTTTACATTGGCACCCCGCGCCGCATCTTGTATTCGCCGAATGGCGTCGAATTTTAAAGCCTGATGGCCTGGCCATGTTTTCGTGCCTGGGCCCGGCCTCGTTAAAAGAGTTGCGAGAGGCTCTGGTGTCTGCCAACCTTCAAACCGCCACGCCCACATTCGTCGATATGCACGACTTTGGCGACCTGCTCATTGAAAATGGTTTTACCGACCCTGTTATGGATCAGGAAACCATTACCCTTACCTTTAAAACTGCGGAAAAACTGCTTTCAGACTTGTGGATATTAGGTGGCAACCCAAGCATTGGCCGGGGCGCCGGCCTGCCCGGGCGCCAATGGCGCGAAAACCTTATTAATGCACTAGAAAAACAACGGCAGATGGATGGCACCATTCACCTGACGCTAGAGGTTGCCTACGGCCACGCCTGGCGCGCACAATCGTTCAAAAGCGCACCTAACGAAACCCGTATTTCGGTCGACGCTATTAATCGTCGCCGACCAAAAACTTAAAAAACTAAAAACGCCACGCCAACCGAGCCTGCAAGCCGTGATCCTGGCTACCATCACCAAACTGGCCCGCATAGCCAAAACTCAGCACACTATTATCCGAGGCTGAAACCTCCACGCCAAGTTCTGCAACCAACGCATCACGCGACACTGCCGCACCGGAAACCGTGTAAGCGGGACCAGTAGAAAAACGTAAGCGAGTTTCAGGGGTTAAGTCACCCCAGGCGCGTCTCCATCCTACATTCGCTGTTAAAAGCGTAGAGGTAGTTTCATTGTTCGACACTGCCATTTGTGCGCGCAGACCCAAACGCGAGAACGTGATCGCCTGACGACTTTTATCGGCTGAAAGCGCAACCGAACTGCCCGACTCCTGGAAGCCGTTGCGCGTTAACCAGGCACGCTGAATGCCCCAGTACGGTTCCACTACGATAGTGCCCTGCGACAAAGCATAAGCCAGCTCAGCAAATAAATGCGTCGACACTGCATTGGCCTTTGATTGCGCCTGACCCAGGTTGTTATAAGCGATGTTGCGTCGGGTATCGATCCGATACCACGATTGCCCCAGCCCGCCTCGAATACTGACACGATTGGCCGACCATCCCAAATAGGACATTAAATGATAACCATCTGTGTCAGCGTCGGCGTTGCCAGCGGCATTATAAGAAGAGGTTGTCAGGCCCATTGCTAAACCTGCATAACCCTGCGTGCCTAGCGGCGTGTCGCCCCCGAACAGAAGGCCACCAATAGAGCGTGTCATGCGCTGGGCATCACTTGTTGCACCCACGCTACCCCAGCTTCCCAATGCCTGCATCCACAACTGATGCCGCCCTCCGGGTGCCGAACGGCTAACCTGCCCCAGTGGTCCGCCATACGACGCACCCATTTCCCGACTAAATAAACGGTTAGCCGATGCCCGGTACAGTATGTTGCCGGTATCAAGTAATGCAGCTTGTGTAGATGCATAAACCTCGCCCGAAAGCTGATCCAGTACACCCGGGCCTTGGCCGGCATTGGGTAAAAGCACGAACTCATCGTATGCTGCGCCCCCCAGGCCCTGTGCTGATATTGCCGCTGCGGTAGCGCGTTGGTTTCCAGTTTCAGCCACACCGGTGAAGGCCACACTGTTGCGCCGAACCCGTAAATCGAAAGACGAACCAGACAGCGCGGTATCCAAGTTAATAAAAGCCCGGCCCAAATCCGACGTGTCGAAGAAACTGCCTGCCGCCAACGAGCCGGCCGAGAAAAAAGAAAAATCTTGCCCCAGAGCCCCGGCGCTTAAACCCAGTACCTCCAGTTTGGCACCTTGAATGTCCGCAACCCCGGTCACATTCACCCTATCAGACTGGCCTGACTCGTTAATTTCAATCTCCAGCACAGAACCCGCCAGTTGCTGGTAGTTACCGTTAACGGTTAACGTTCCAATAGAGTTACCCGGCGCCACGCGTCCGGCAACGCGCGTGTCCCCCACGACACCGTCGCCCCCCAAAATCGCTTCTTCTCCTACGGTAAGTTGCGCTGATGAAGCTATCGAACCGTTCACCACCAGCTTGCCACCCAGCACCTGAGTTGCCCCTGTGTATGTGTTTTGCCCGGACATAACCAACGTACCGGCGCCGCGTTTTATCAAGCCACCCGTTCCGCGTATATTGTTGCTCCAGAGTGAATCATACCCTTGCGTGTTCACATCGAATACGCTTGCGAAGCCCCAGGCACCAAACTCAAGAGGGCCTTGAATCGCAGTTCGCAGGTCCAGAAACCCTCGGCCATAGATATTCTGGTTAGCGTAGATACCGCTGCTATTGGCGGTAGTGAGAATAACCTCAATGATTTGCTCAGCGGTCATGTAAGGAAAAGCTTCACGCAAAACCGCCGCAGAGCCCGCTACAACCGGAGAGGCCATTGAGTTTCCCGCCATGTTTTTATAGGTGCTGTAAGGATAAGTGGACCACAACTGACTTTCATCGCTGGTGTAGTTGCTTGTGTCAAAAAAATCGCCCCCTGGCGCCGTAATGCACCATGCGGCAGCGGCGCCACAACGATTACTATAGCTGGCAATTTCACCCTCTCGGTCGGCCGACACTACCACGATAAGCTTGCCCCTAAGGTCGGAGAAATCCAGACTCGCGACGCGCGCATCCGACGGGGCTATGTATGTCCAGGTTGACGGGTCCTGCACATTCAACTCAAGACTATCATCAACAAATTTATACAGGCCGGACGCCGTATTGGAAGGGGTAATAAGCGGCAAAAGCCCTGCGCCAGAAGGCAAAGCTGCCGCATTAGGTTGATCTTGATACTCGTTTCCCGCGGCGTAAACCAGAACAACATCAGCGTCAGCCGCTTCCATCAACACTTCATACGTCGCCTCGGAATTAAATAGGGCCGGCGTTGATGTTGGTAACAATTGCCAGGTAGGGTTAGGAACCCAACGGCCGCTGTCGTCCTGTATATACTTTTCGGCTGTTACTGGGCCATAACTACCATTCAAGACTTGGGCGCCGTTTTCAGCCGCATACAGTACTGCATTAAAGGGTGCATTAGCGGTGTAACCATCAATAGCCCGCAACGGCAACAATGTGGCGTTATAGGCAACACCGTGCAAGCCAAAACCATTTCGACCCGCACCTGCCAACCCGGTAACATGCGTACCATGGCCAGCAATGTCACCATCTGGTTCAAGGTCACTTACATCGTAGGGGCCAGACAACGCTGAAAAATTACGCAATTTCGCTGAAATACGACTGGCAAACTCGGGGTGATCAATATCCAGCCCACTGTCAACAACAGCAATTACAATGCCTTTCCCGGTGAACCCCTGTGCATAAGCGTACTGCGCGTTAATGGGTAAAAGCGCACGACTGGCAAGAAACTCTGTGCTGATAAAAGACGATGGCGAACCAAGCACACCAGTTTGAGCCGAGGCAATTTGCCCACCGCCCACACCCGCCAGTGCCAGAGCAATAGCCAGCCCTGCTCGTCTCCAGGAAAAGTTTTTTTTCATTTCAGTTAAGGCTTAAAAGCGTTCGAAAAAATGCCCCCCATTTAGGGAGGCATAAATTCTTGATGTTGCGTTAGCGCGACTCGGACTGACGCCGGCGTGATGCATCGATGCCCAGTTGTTTTAACTTGCGATACAAGTGCGTGCGCTCAAGGCCGGTACGCTCGGAAACGCGTGTCATACTGTGATTCTCGCGCCCCAAGTGGTATTCAAAATAAATACGTTCGAATTCGTCACGTGCCTCGCGTAAAGGCTGGTCTAGTGGAATGCTGC
>NZLH01000221.1 GCA_002694155.1 Pusillimonas sp.
AGCAGTAAATAGGAACGCCCGAGCGGATACGCGACATAATTAAAGGGGTATGGCCACTTTCAGTTAGGCTGATAATGGCTTTGATTCCGTGGAAATGGTTTGCCGCGTACATGGCCGACAACGCAATAGTTTCATCGCAACGCGTAAACGTTTCGCCCAGACGGTGTTGCGACTTCGTTGTGCCTGGTTCCTGTTCTGCGCCAAGGCATATACGCGCCATTGCCTTAACTGCATCAACCGGATATTGCCCCGACGCTGTTTCCGCCGACAGCATGACGGCGTCGGTGTAGTCAAGTACCGCATTTGCCACGTCTGATACCTCGGCACGCGTGGGCATCGGGCTGTTCACCATCGACTCCATCATTTGTGTAGCGGTAATAACCAGTTTGTTATAAGTGCGCGCGTGCAGAATAATGCGTTTTTGAATACCGGCAAGCCGCGCATCACCGACTTCAACGCCAAGATCGCCGCGTGCGACCATTACACCGTCGCTGGCCATAATAAGCTCATCCAGCGCAGTATCATCAATAACCGCTTCAGCCCGTTCAATTTTGGCAATAATCCAGGCTTTGCTGCCGGCCGCTTCGAGTAAGTGTCGGGCTTCTTCAATGTCGCTGCCTTGGCGTGGAAAAGAGACCGCGACATAATCTAGCTCTAGTTCGGCAATTGTCTGGATGTCGGCTTTATCTTTTTCTGTAAGGCTGGGTGCCGAGATGCCGCCACCACGCCGGTTAATACCTTTGTTATTTGATAGCGGGCCACCTTGGGTTACGGTGGTATGCACTGCGTAATCGTCTACTTCGTTCACCTGAAGGACAACCCGGCCGTCGTCCAGTAGAAGCTCGTCGCCTGGCTTGCAGTCGTGAATAAGGCTGGGATAGTCGATTCCTACAATTTTCTCGTTTCCATCATCCAGCGAATGTTGGTTCGATAGGGTGAAAGCGTCGCCGGCAGAAAGGGTAATCTGGCCTTTAGCAAAACGGGCTATTCGGATTTTTGGACCTTGCAGGTCGCCCATAATGGCAACGAACCTTTTGTGCTTGGCTGCCAAAGTTCGAACAAGGTGTGTGCGTTCACGGTGGTCTTGGGTTGTGCCATGGGAAAAGTTCAGGCGGGCTACATTCATACCCGCAAGAATCAATTGTTCAATAACTTCCGGGCTCGAGCTGGCGGGCCCAAGGGTAGCAACAATTTTTGTGCGGCGTTTTTGCATAAGCACAACCCCATAATGACAGTAAAGAATCAGGCGCGGTGGTACGGGTGGTTAGTGTTAATTGCCCACGCACGGTATAGTTGCTCGGCCAATACCACGCGAACCATTGGATGTGGCAACGTTAAAGACGATAGCCGCATTAGGCTATCACAGCGTTGTTTCAATGTGGGGTCAAGGCCATCGGGGCCGCCAATAATTAAAGCGACATCCCGCCCGCTGCCTCGCCATTTCTCTAGTTCCTGGGCCAGCTTGCTGGTGGTGTAGTCGCGGCCTTTTTCATCCAGGGCAATGCACAGCGCGTTGGCGGGTAAGGCAGTTTGTATGCGGTTTGCTTCAGCTTGCATAAGCTGCGTTGGTGTCTTTCCGCTTGTGCGGGGCTCTGGTTTGATTTCTTTCAATTCCAGCATGCAGTCGGGGGGAAGGCGCTTAGCGTAATCACGCCAGGCGTCGTTAACCCATTGGGGCATGCGCGTGCCAACCGCAAGTACCCATAATTTCATGTGTCGGGCTGGTCTTCGTAGTCTTCGTAAACAGGCGCACCGGTTTGGGTAGATTGTGGTAGAAGTTTTACTCGAACCGGCTTGCCGCCCCAAATTTCCTCTAGGTTGTAGTAGCGCCGAATTTCAGGTTGCATGCAATGCACAACAATATCGCCTAAATCAAGCAAAACCCATTCGCCGGTATCCTGGCCTTCGTATGCAACGATTGGAATTTTTTGCTCTCGGGCAGCGTCGGCTACGCTGGAAGCCAAAGCACGTGTCTGCCGATTTGATGTCCCGGTTGCAAGTACAACACGGTCGAACATAGTGGTAATTTCAGTCGTATTAAAGACTTTGATGTCTTGTGCCTTGACGTCCTCAAGCGCGTCAATGACAAGGCGTTGCAATTTCTGGATATTCATGGATAAGAAGTAAAAGCGCTACGTGAGAAGTGCAGCTAGGTCTGGTAAAGGTGATGTTCTTGAATGTAATTAAGCACATTCTTGTCGAGCATGTCGTCTACCGATTGTCCGCCTGCAATTCGCTCGCGAATTTCGGTTGCGGCAATGGGTATGGGCTCGAAGGGTAGCGAAATAAGTGGTTTTTTAAGCGTTTCCAGCATTTTTGCTAAAAGTTCGGGCGCAATTGGTTCGGTTCCCGGACGATTCGCAACAACCAGATGAACATAAGCAAGAATATCTTCCCAGCGGTGCCAGGTGCAGAAGTTCTGTAATTGGTCTGCGCCTAGAATCCAAAAGTACTGTGCCGTTTTAGGCAGGCCTTCCAAAGTGTCAATAGTGTAGGTTTTACCACCGCGATCCACTTCGACTGAGTTCAGTGTTAAAAATGGATACGACGCAATAGCCAGGTCGAGCATTTTCATGCGGTGTGTGCGACTTGCCTTTAAAGCGGGGCGTTGCCATGGGTCTGCTGCAGGAATAAGCTGTACCTCGTCTAGCGCAAGATGCTTTCTGGCTGTTTCTGCCAGGGCGATGTGAGCGCGGTGTACGGGGTCGAAACTACCGCCTAGAAGTCCAATTTTTTTTAAATCCATTCGCGTGGTGTTAAATACTTTGCTAGTTTCGCTTCCGGTGTACCGGGCTCTGGAGACCAGTTGTATCGCCATGTTGCCATTGGGGGCATTGACAATAAAATAGATTCGGTCCTTCCCCCAGACTGTAAACCAAACAGGGTGCCGCGGTCGAATACCAGGTTAAATTCAACATAGCGGCCCCGACGATAGGCTTGAAAATCGCGTTCGCGTTCACCGTAGTTAATATGCCGGCGCTTTTCTACAATTGGCATGTAGGCCTCTAGAAAACAGTCTCCCACAGATTTCACAAGAGCGAAACTATTTTCGAAGCCCCCTTCATTCAGGTCGTCGAAGAAAATACCACCGATACCGCGCGTTTCTTTACGATGCTTCAAGTAGAAATATTGATCACACCAGGTTTTGTAGGCTGGGTACTTATCTGGACCAAAGGGCGCAAGAGCTTCGGCGCAAACCTGGTGAAAATGTTTGGCATCTTCTTCGAACGGATAATAGGGGGTTAGGTCTAGCCCGCCACCAAACCAGAAAACGTCATCTTCGTTGGCGTTGTCTGGCGCCCGGGCGACGAACATGCGTACATTCATATGAGTGGTTGGAATATACGGGTTGCGTGGATGCAACACCATAGACACGCCCATCGCCTCCCAGGCGCGACCGGCAAGTTCGGGTCGGTGTGCGCTGGCTGACGGGGGTAACGTTTTACCTTGCACATGACTAAAGAGTACCCCGGCACGCTCTAGCAAATTACCATTTTCAAGCATGCGGGAAATGCCGCCGCCACCTTCGTCGCGTTTCCAATGGTCGGTTTGGAAAGCGTCACCGCCGGCCTGTTCCAACCTGGTCACAATGCGCGACTGCAGGTCCAGGAAGTAATCGTAAGCGGAAGCGATGGGTACAGCCATGTTTAATCCTTCAGGCGATTTAAATCAGTTAGAGTCGGACGGCAGCGCTCGCCAGCCGATGTCACTTCGATACTGACATCCATCGAAATGAGTTTGGCGCACCGCCTGATAAGCCGCGTCTTGCGCTCGTTTCACGGATTCACCCAGTGCGGTCACGCATAAAACGCGTCCACCGGCAGTTCTTAGAACACCTTCTTCCAATTTAGTGCCGGCATGAAAAACAACACATTCTTCTGTGTTTTGGGGCAAGTCGGTAATGATGTCGCCGGTTCGTGGCGTAGCCGGGTAATTGTGAGCCGCAAGCACGACGCCTAATGCAGTGCGGCGGTCCCATTCCAGCTCGGCTTGTTCAAGCGTGCCATTAACCGCGTGTTCGAATACGGTGGCCAGGTCACTTTTGACTCGCATCATAATAGGCTGGGTTTCCGGGTCGCCCATTCGACAATTGAACTCTAATACCTTAATGGTACGGTCGTTATCGGCACCCGGGCCAATCATCAGGCCGGCATACAGGAAGCCGGAATAGGGGATACCGTCTTTGGCCATGCCTTGCAATGTTGGGTGGATCACTTCCCGCATAATTCGATTATGCAAGGCCGGGGTAATAATAGGTGCGGGGGAGTATGCCCCCATACCACCTGTATTTGGGCCTTCATCGTGGTCTTTCAGTCGTTTGTGATCCTGGCTGGTGGCCATGGCCAGTACTTGCTGGTCATCACACATCACGATGAAGCTGGCTTCTTCGCCCTCCAGACACTCTTCGATTACAACACGGGCGCCTGCTGCGCCAAACGTGCCGTCTCCCAGCATCTGGTCGACTGCGTTAAGGGCTTCTTCGTCGCTGGTGGCTACGACTACCCCTTTTCCAGCAGCCAGCCCATCGGCTTTCACCACAATAGGTGCGCCCTGGGCCTTAATATAGTCTTTGGCCGACTCGGGGTCGGTGAAGGTTTGGTATACGGCCGTTGGAATATTATGCCGAATCATGAATGCTTTGGCATAGTCTTTTGAACTTTCCAGTTGGGCAGCCTGGCGGGTTGGACCAAAAATTTTCAAACCGGCTTTGCGAAATGCGTCGACAATGCCATCTGCCAAGGGTGCTTCCGGGCCGACTACGGTGTAGGTAATGTTTTCTTTGCGAGCGAACTCAATAAGCGAGTCAGTGTTGGTGTAGGGGACGTTCTCGATGAGCTCAGTTGACGCGGTACCGCCATTGCCGGGGGCAACGAATACCCTTTCTACCCGGGGAGATTTCGACAAACGCCAGGCGATCGCGTGTTCTCGGCCACC
>NZLH01000222.1 GCA_002694155.1 Pusillimonas sp.
CTGGTAGCCGGCGACATAGCCTACACCCGATTGCAGCAGGGCTTTGGTGACAGCCAGAATACCTTCGCCGCGAAACTCTTCACCGGCGCCAATGCGCAATTGCTGGACTTCTTTTTGAACGAACGTTCTGCCATGGTACGACTCCGTTGGCGATAAAATATGAAAATTCATGTATTAGGGATATTTAATTATATAAAACAACTGCTTGAATATCCGTGCAAACCATTATATTGACTCAGCATACCCCATAACATACGATCTTTTCATTTTAGAGGCACCCGACTCCAATGGGCGAGCGTTTTGTACACCGTTACCTGGCTTCTGTGTTGGCTTTGGCCAGTCATCGCATTTCGGCAGAGTTCCACGTTGAAGTGCGCAAAGCAGGGTTAACCGTAACCGAATGGCGGATTTTGGCCAGTTTGATTGAGGCCGAGGGTGAAACGGTGGGCGAGCTGGCAAAGCTGGCTGTAACCAAGCAACCCACGCTAAGCAAAGTGTTGCCACGATTGGAATCGGAAGGGCTGGTGACGCTGGAAACGTCGCGTTCCGATCGTCGTCATACAGTGGTACGAATTACGCCAAAAGGAACGCGCCTGATTAGCGGGTTATGTGACCGGGCCATGGCGCACCAGCAACGTGTATTAAGCAAGCTGGATCCCGACCACGCCGATCGCTTGGTTGAAATGTTGCGTGACATTATTATGGATCCACAGCAGCAACGATAATGTTTTGCCGAAGCGGTAATGAACAAGATCGGTAATGAACAAGATCAAGCGTGATGCGCAAGATTACAGACGTTCGCATTAAGCGTGTTTACGAAGAACCCACGCATACCGACGGTTTTCGGGTGCTGGTTGATCGGTTATGGCCGCGTGGGGTGCGCAAAGAAGATTTGCCTCATGACTTATGGTGCAAAGCGCTTGCACCTTCGCCCGATTTGCGACGTTGGTTTGGGCATAAGGCCGACCATTGGGATAAGTTTCGCGACGCTTACCAGCACGAATTGAATGCGACAGACAAACAACAGGCGATGCAAGACCTGGCTAAGCAGGCCGCAAACGCGGGTTACCGTCGCATCACACTGCTTTATGCCGCACGAGACCCTAAGTTGAATCACGCGGTGATTCTGGCTACGGTTTTACGGCACCACGTGCTTGCCGACTAACCCTTAACGTTGGTAACAGGTATCTATTCAGCGCCCGCCAGGCATTTGAATTGCGGGGTAAGTTTTACTTCGTAATCGTTGGCTTGTCGAATAAAGAATAGCGCGGCCAGCTCATGGTTTTGTGCAAATTCCCACCCTTTATCGGGCCCCAGGCATTGAATTGCGGTGGCCATTGCATCGGCCCACATGGCGCTTTCGTGAATAATGCTTACGGCAGCCAGGTTGTTGGCAATAGGTTGGCCGGTGCGCCCGTCTAGCGTGTGGCTGTATTGCACGCCGTGGTAAGTGAAGCTACGCAAATAATCGCCCGATGTGGCTAATCCCGCATCTTTCAGCACGATGGGAAGCGCTGCATAACGCTTTCCGTGCATAGCAATGCAGCCAGCTTCATGCCATTGCAGGCCGTCAGGGTCGTGCAATAGGTTTGCATCAGGGTGGGCAATATCCACCCGCCAGGGGCGTTGCGTATCTGCGTTTCCGCGTGCTTTCATTTCCCCGCCCAACTCTACAAGGTAGTGGTTAAGGCCGGCAGTGTCGATAAGGCTTGCTATTTCATCAACAGCATAGCCTTTGGCAATTGAGGAAAAATCGAATTGCAGACCGCCGGGCTGCCAAATGGCGTGATGCTTTTGGTTTAAAACCGTTTTACGCCAGCCGCTGCGTAACAAGGCGGTGCGCAGTGCATGGGGGTTCGGAGGCGCCGAAACGGGCCCGGCCGGGCCGAACCCCCACAAATTAATCAGCTCGCCTAATGTGGGGTCGAACGCGGCCTCGGTAAGGCTGGCTAGTTTCAGTGCTGTGTCAGTTACTTGATAGAAGTCCTTTGGTAAAGCGTACCAACCTTTCGGGGCGGCATTAATTTTGCAGATCAGGCTGTCCGGGTCCCATGTGCTCATTTGTGCATTGATTTCAAGCAGACGGCTTTCGATGTTTGCCTGCAAACCAGCCAGGTCGGGAAGCGTGGGCGACGCAATCTGCACCAACCAGCTTGTGCCCATACTTAGACCACTTAAACTGTAATTATTCAGGTAGCACCTCTAACGTAGCGGTGTACGATAAGTTGCGCGACTGTGCCTGTGGCACCGAAGTTTTGTTGTCGCGATGCTCGAAGTGAAGCCAATATTGCCCTGCATTCGGCCAGGTGACCTCGAATTCGCCGTTCTTGTTCGTGGTGGCCACAATTTCATTAACCTGGTTGCGGTAACGCTGCCCACCGGGAACCAGTTCGACTTCAATACCCGAAGCAGGCTGGCCATCCAGTGTTACGACGAAAATGGCTTTCTCACCGGCGAATAAATCGTTTGGATGGGTTAGCGGGCGTATGCCCAAGCCGGTTTCTGGCGCTTCTACCGGGGTAGGCCGCCCTTGGGTGACAAACGTTTCCACGCGGCTGCTACGTTGCAAAATGCGCAAATCGTCGGCTTTAGCGGGCACTTTGCCAGCCAGCTCGGCGCTACTGCCGAACCAGCGGCGGTTTTCCCCATTCTCTTTCCATAGGGCCATCACACCACTGTTTACTGCCGCAATGCGATAGGTGCCCGGTGCGGGTAGCTGTAAGTCGAAGCTACTGCGCAGTTTGCCTGTATGGGTATGTTGTGGTTTAAGTTGCTTACCATCGGGCCCTGTAATAACCAGGCTGTTTAAGCGTAAAGGTGCGTGGTTGAAGTGAAACTTGTCGTTGCTTACGGCGCCATCGAATGTTACCCAACTATCTTCGCCTGACAGCACCGTTGAAGAGGGTAGCAACCAAAAATCGTGGGCGGTACTGAGTGCGGGTACAGACAGCGCTGTAGCAAGAAAGGAAATCGCGAGTGTTTTCTTCATGGGTTCTTCCGGGGTGAAAAATTAAAAAATTCACGGGTTGGCGTTAAGCGACACTTCGCCCAGCTCGTGATTGCCGGCTTGTTGTTGTGAAACCGGTTTTTCAACTGGCCACGGCAGGGGCAAACGAATAAGCTCACGCCCGCCCTTTTCGCGCGCGGCCTCGACCACAACCTCGTATTGCCCGGCTGGCAAGTTTTGCAGGGCAGCGGCGTTTGCCGGAATATCGAGGGTATGCTTGCCTACGGGGCGTGTTGCGCTGCTTACGCCGTCGGCGGGAATGTCTTGATAACGGCCACTTAGGCGCCACCATTGGCGCAGGTCTTTCAGCCAGGTACGGCCTTCGTCATCGGCCATTTTTGTGTCGTACCAAAGGGCCAGGTCGCGCACTACCTTGCGGTCTTTACTTTCCAGCCAAACCGCCACGTAGGGGCGGTGGTACTCGGCCGTTTGAATGCGCGGCAAGGTCAGGTTAATTGACAGCTCTGCGCCCAAAGCTGTACTAACCGGAAAAGCGGACGTCAGTGCCACCAGCGTGGCTGTTTTCAAGTAAGGATTCATAGGTTTAATGCACCAGTAACAGCATTAGAAAAATTGGAATAAGCAGGCCGGCGCCCGTTATCGGCCAGGTTAGCGGTCGATGTTTGCCATGCATTTTCAGCAGGAACAAGCCTGTAATTGCGAAAATAAGACTGGCGATGGCGAAAATGTCGATAAACCATTTCCAGGCAACGCCGGTATGCCGCCCTTTATGCAAGTCGTTCAAATAAGCGACCCATCCGCGGTGGGTGCGCTCGTACTCCAGTTCTCCCGACGTCAGGTTCAGTGCCAGCCAGGCATCGCCCCCCGGCTCGGGTAGTGAAAGATAAATTTCCGATTCTGAAAACTCTGCGGGGCGCGCGCCTATACGAATACTTAACGCCTGGTTAAGCCATTGCTCAATTGTTGCGGGTAGGGGAGCGATGTAGGGTAGATTGTGGGTTGATTGCTCGATGTGGGCGTGCAAGGCCTTAGTAATGTCGATGGGTACGCGAAGAAAACGTTGTTGCGTTTCAATTTGACCATCGAACCACGATGCATGGTTTAGCGTAATACCGGTGACCGAGAATAGAAGCAGGCCGGCTAGACATAGTGCCGAGCTAACCCAATGCCATTTATGCAGTTGCTTCAGCCAAAAGGCGCGGGGACGGACAAGGAATGACGCAGCCATGCTATTTAAACGCGGTTGTTTTTGTTAGCAAAATTGAATAACCGTATTTTATATTAAATAAGAATAGTTATCATCATTATTAGCAATAAATTTTAGGCTGTTTCGTGACTCAAATTGGTGCGGCAATGTGCGCTAAATGCACATTTTTTGTGCAATTTGGCATGCTGGTGGCGGGGGTATGGCCACATTACAAGCGTGGCGTTACGCGTAGAAGCCGCCAGCTATAACGCTTTGGCACGATTTATGTATATTGGTTGTTTTCTGGCATAAAGTTTGCTTTAACCAGGTTGGGGTATCGTGTGTTTTGTCTGACTGGGGCAAAACACATTGTGCCCTTGGCCTTACGGCCACACGAGAGAGTGATTGCGCTTGCCTGGCATTTACATGCCGGGTAAGCGCTTTTTTTACTGGGGAACTTTATGTATTTTGCCTAAGTCTGAGTATTAGCACTCTGGCTTAATGAGTGCTAATATATGAGGTAGAAAGTAGCTTAAATCAATGCTGTATAACGGTTTTATTACTTTCCCAACCAGGATTGCAAGACATTATGACGACACAATCGCAAGCTTTGGCCCCTACGCAAAATGCGTTAATGGCTGCTATTTCGAACCCCGGCGCGTTAGGCACAATTGAAGCCTATATTGCCGCTGTAAATCGCCTGCCGGTGCTTACCCAAGCGCAAGAAACCGAGCTGGGTAAGCGCCTGCGCGATCACGAAGATCTCGACGCGGCGCGTCAGCTTATTTTGTCGCACTTGCGTTTGGTAGTTTCTATTTCGCGTCAGTATTTGGGCTATGGCCTGGCGCATGCCGACCTTATTCAGGAAGGTAATATTGGTTTAATGAAAGCGGTGAAGCGTTTCGACCCTGAACGTGGTGTGCGGCTTGTTTCGTTCGCTGTTCACTGGATTAAAGCTGAAATCCACGAGTTTATTGTGCGCAATTGGCGCATGGTGAAGGTGGCCACCACGAAGGCGCAGCGCAAATTGTTTTTTAATTTGCGCAAAATGCGGCCCGACGGCCAAACGCTAGACCCTACTCAGGTACAAGACATTGCCCAGGAATTGAATGTGCGCCCGGAAGATGTCAGGGAAATGGAAGTGCGTTTGTCTGGGCGTGAAATGGCGCTTGAAGCGCCGGCCGACGACGAAGACACATACGCACCGGTGTCCTACCTGTCTGACGATGGTGAACAAGAGCCCTCACAAGTGCTAGAGCGCCGTGCGCACGACACATTGCAAGGTCCGGCATTGGCTAAAGCGTTAGAAGGCCTGGATGCCCGCTCTCGTCACATTGTTCAGTCGCGCTGGCTGCGCGATGAAGGTGGTGCAACCTTGCACGAGTTAGCCGACGAATACGGTATTTCGGCAGAGCGTGTGCGCCAAATCGAGGTGGCGGCGTTCAAGAAACTGAAGGTGGCACTAGCGCATTAATTAACGTTCGCATGTAAGGTGCGAAATTTACAATTTCATACAACTTTAAAGGGCAACGGATCGAACTTATCCGTTGCCCTTTGTACTAACTGGGTATGGGGTGTTCTCCGACATTTACCTCGTTTTGTCAGGTAACCCCTTTTCCGCTTCTGCTTCTCTCAATCCCCTCCCTAAAGTGAAGCGGGTTTTAAAGGCGCCAACTATGGCGCCTTTTTTTGTTTGCTCATACGGAACTGACCGTCAGAATCTGGGCATTAATCTCATCTCTGAAGTGTTTTTATGATTAGGCAGAATGTCGACTTCAAGCTCCAATTGGTGAGGGGATGCCTTTCATCGAAAGATTTTGGGTTTATGAGGCTATCCAAAAAATACGGGATAGCCCTTGGACCCTTGCAATGGTTGGTCGCAGGGGTGCCTCCGAGAGTGGGCCTTTCTATACAGGCTTAGCGAGGTGCAGGCGTATTCTTCGTTTTTAAGCGTTAATGGTATATCCTGATTCCAGCTAGGATCAAAACTCTTATATTAGAGTGCCGTATAACCTTAATATATTCATGTCTGTTGCTATTCGTGCATTTCAAGGCAAGTTTGGACGGATCGCTCTGCTCGATATGGACCGGCCGCTGGTTACGCATGCTCATTCGCAGTGTCACGTCTTAATCAAAGCGGGCGGTGAAGATACCTGTTTTTCGGTGCAAGACAAAACCGTCCCACTTACTGACGATAATATTGTCCTAATCAATTCATGGGAACCTCACGCCTACATGCATCGCTCGAATGCGCCACGTACCATTATTTTGGGTTTGTATATTGAGTCGGCTTGGCTTATCGACATAGAAAAAGCGTTTATCACTAGCGGAACTCCGGGCTTTTTCCCTATGTCGGGGGTTGCTATGTCGCCCGCAGTACGAACTCTGTCAAGTACGCTGGCAGCTGAAATGTTTTACGGTGCTGAATTGGCTGGTCCCGAGCTGGAAGAGCGACTTTTCAATCTTATGATTGCGGTTATCGAGTCGTTCTCGCAATGGCGTGCCTTCAATTTACGTGGGAGTGCTACTTTGCGAGCCATTCCGGATCACCGGATAAGAAGAGCTATTTCTTACATTAAAGCCAACATTGGTGCTGATTTGGATACTGATACATTGGCTGCGCAGGCGTGTCTATCACGTGCTCATTTTTTCAAATTGTTTCAGGAGTCCACTAACGTGACTCCTATTGTGTACGCCAATGTATTGCGCATGGAGGCCGCCATTCAGCGTGTTGCGCAAATGGAAGATTCATTAACGCATGTTTCCGAAACATTGGGTTTTAGCGCTCCCAGCCACTTCACCCGTTTCTTTCATCAACACATCGGTGCGACGCCAAGTCAGTATCGTAAGGTGGTCGATGTTCTTGCTCAGTCCTCGGCAACAATAAAAAATCAGACTCAGCGGTAAATCGTCAGACTCCCCGATAACACTTCTTGGGTGTCTCACACTTAAACTTTTTCCAACTACTACCCGTGAAGGGGGCCTAGTTTGGAAGGAGCGAGACAAGTGGTTGAGGCTACAAACCAGGAAGAAATACTGACAAATGCACCGGCGTATCTTGGGCGCCCGGTACTCCGCGTAGAAGACTCTTCGTTACTGACCGGACGTGGAGAGTTTATAGATGATCTAGGAGTAAAGCCTGGAACGTTGCATGCTGCAATTTTGCGCTCTGCACACGCACATGCTCAGATCGAGTCAATTGATATTAGTGCTGCGTTAGCCGTGCCTGGTGTGCGCACAGTTTTGACTGGAGACGACGTCAAGGCCTGGGCGGCACCGTTTGCCGTAGGCGTGCGCCAGCCTATGGAACACTGGTGTATGGCTGTTGATCGCGTTAGGTATGTAGGTGAGCCGGTGGCGGTTGTCGTGGCCGAATCACGTTATGTCGCGGAAGATGCTCTTGATCTTATCCGGGTTGAGTACAGGGTGCGCAAGGCTGTAGTGGATCCCGAGTCCGCACTGTTGGATGACGCTCCCGTGTTGCACGAAGCAGTAGGGTCGAATTTGGTGAATGATCGCCATTTTTGTTATGGCGATCCGGATGCTGCTTTTGCTGCCGCCGATCGTGTTGTTGGTTTGAAAATCCAATATCCACGGAACTCCTGTACGCCCATAGAATGTTTTGCTGTCGTGGCCGAGCACTTGCCGGATCAGAAAGGATACGACGTTTTGTCGAACTTTCAGGGGCCGTTCGCATTGCATCCTGTTATGGCCAGGGCTCTGAAGGTTTCTGGTGCGCGTTTACGGTTACGCTCTCCACGCGACTCTGGTGGTAGCTTCGGTACTAAGCAGGCAGTATCGACTTATGTTGTGTTGTTGTGTTTAGCCGCTCGCAAAGCTTGCGCGCCGGTTAAATGGGTTGAAGATCGGCTGGAGCATCTGCAGGCGTCGGTGTCCGCCACCAACCGGGTTACCACGTTGGAAGCGGCCGTAAGAGCTAATGGCGAAATTTTGGCCTTGAAGTACGATCAGATTGATGATTGCGGCGCCTACTTGAGGGCTCCCGAGCCCGCAACTTTCTATCGTATGCATGGCATGCTAACCGGCGCATACAAAATTAAACACGTTGCTGCGCGCAATCGTGTGGTTCTTACGAACAAGACGCCCTCGGGTTTGGTTCGAGGGTTTGGCGGTCCACAAATGTATTTTGCGCTCGAGCGCCTTGTCCAACGAGTTGCCGCTGAGTTGGGCCTGGATCCACTCGAGGTCATTCGTTGCAATCTGATCGACGCTGATGCATTTCCATACCGGGCACCAGCTGGCGCGCTGTATGACTCGGGAAACTATCAGGCAGCTTTGCGTCAGATAGAGACTGAAGGTGGGCTAGCCGAGTTAATCGAGCATCGAGATCAGGCGCGCCGTGAAGGTCGCTTGTACGGAATTGGCTACGCTACCATCGTAGAGCCGTCTATTTCCAACATGGGCTACATCACGACCGCAATGACGCCGAAAGAGCGGGCCAAAGCTGGGCTGAAGAATGGCGCCATCACAAGTGCCACGATCAACATTGACGGGTTAGGAAGTGTCAGTGTTTTGATTGATTCAATTCCTCAGGGGCAGGGCCATAGAACTGTGATAGCCCAAGTAGTTGCCGATGAGCTTGGGCTTGATCCAGCGGATATTACGGTCAATACGGAGCATGACACACAGAAAGACAGCTGGTCGATTGCCGCTGGAAACTATTCAAGCCGTTTTGCGGGGGCAGTCGCGGGTACGGCCCATCTCGCCGCCCAAAAAGTGCGAACAAAGTTAGCGGACATTGCTGCGAACTTGTTGAATGTGAGTGCGGACAAGTTGGTTTTTGCCGACCGCAAAATTTACGCTACCACGCTCCCAGCAGAAAAGCTGTCTTTCCATCGTGTGGCCGGTGCGGCGCATTGGGCTCCTGGTACGTTGCCTCCAGGGATGACGCCAGGGTTACGTGAGACGGTGTTCTGGACGCCGCCACAACTGACGGCGCCCGATGACAATGACATGATTAATAGTTCTGCGGTGTACGGCTTTGTTTTCGATATGTGTGGGGTTGAAGTTGATCGCGTGACTGGAAAAATTCGTATCGATCGCTATGTCAGTTTGCATGACGCTGGCACAATTCTGAATCCCGCCCTGGCAGACGGTCAGACGCGCGGTGGTTTCGCCCAAGGTGTTGGGGCCGCACTGATGGAAGAGTTTACTTATGGCGAAGACGGTAGCTTTCTGGCCGGCACGTTTGCCGATTATTTAGTCCCTACCTGTTGCGAGGTACCTGATCTACGTATCTTGCATATGCAAACGCCGTCACCGTTCACTCCGCTTGGGAGTAAAGGTATCGGTGAGGGTAACAATATGAGTACCCCGGTTTGCATTGCCAACGCGGTGGCGGACGCGTTGGGAGTAGCTGATATTCGTTTGCCATTAACACCATCGCGCGTGCTTAACTTGATGTCGATCGACGACCCCCCTCCCCGGGCGGGATTGGACTCGTTGGCCGAATCACCGGTTGTTGACTCTAATCGTAGCGGGCTTGCGATGAGTATGGCGGGTTCGGTAGATCTTGAGGCTCCTCCACAGCAAGTCTACGATGTTTTGCTCGATCCTCAGGCCCTCGCCCGTGTTGTTCCCGGTTGCCATAGCTTGACTCAGGTTGCGGACAATCATTATCAGGCTGAAGTCACGTTGGGTGTTGGGCTGGTTAAGGCACGTTACGTCGCTGAAATCCGTTTAAGTGAATTGGACCCTCCTCATTCCTTGTCCTTGGGCGGAAGCGGGGTGAGTTCTCTGGGTTCGGCCGAGGGTGAGGGCCGGGTACGTCTTGAACCACACGAAGGTGGGACCCGGTTGCATTACGACTATGGTGTATCCGTTAACGGCAAAGTCGCCGCAGTTGGGTCGCGCATGCTTGAGGGCGCCGCACGTATTGTTTTGCGTCAGCTTTTCGAGCAATTGGGTCGTCAAGCCCAAGGTGAATTGACTCCTGGGGCGCCGAGTTTTTCATGGAAAAGGTTGCTTAACTGGTTAGGAGTACGAAAATGAAGCCAGCCGGTTTTGATTACGTATGTGCCGAAACGCTTGATGAGGCACTCGAAGTGTTGGGTCAATATGGCGAAGAAGTCCGCATATTGGCCGGTGGGCAGTCATTAATGCCAATGCTC
>NZLH01000223.1 GCA_002694155.1 Pusillimonas sp.
GGTCACACCGAACATATCGAAGTTGAACTGCCCAAGAAGCGGTGAAATGTCGTAGCCCGTTAAGCCGTTATCACCGCCCGTTATCCCCTGGAAGCTGTTGGCAAGGCTTTGCAGAATCAACGTAACGGCAATCGTTAACATCAGGAACGCCAACCCTTGGTAACGCACCAGGAATAGACCGGATATAAAGGCAATCAGCGCACCCGAACCGGCCCCCACCAATAGGCCAAGCAATGGGTCGGGCGAAAAATGTTTGGCGAACAGGCCCGCACTGTAAGCACCCATGCCGAACATGGCGGCATGGCCCAATGTCGGCAAGCCGGCGTAACCCGTTACCAAGTCCAGCGACATCACCAAAATGGCCATAATGGCAATATGAGTCAACATGAGAAGGCTGCCTGGGAAAAACCAATACAGCGCGAACATCACTGCCAGTGCCAGGACATAGCCAAGCCAGGCAAAGCGTGCCCTGTTTGCACCGGCACCTAAGGAATATGAAGCAATAGGCATCAGTGTCTCCGCAAAATACCTTCAGGGCGCCAGGCCAAAAGCAGAATCATGGCGACATAAAAGAAAAACGTACCGAAGTCGGAAGCCAGATACCGTCCCGCGGTATCAATAACCCCCAGCACAAGTGCCGCAACCAGGGTTCCAGACACGCTGCCAAGGCCCCCTACCGACACCACAACCAGCATCAGCACCAAATACTTCAAGGGATAATAGGGCTCCAGCGGCATCAGCTCGGCCCCCAGCGCTCCTCCGAGCGCGGCCAGACCGGCCCCGAAAGCGAAGGTGGCGCATTGAACCAAACGAATATTGATGCCCAGAGAGGACGACATGGGTGCGTTATCAACCGAAGCCCTGAGCCAGATACCGAATCGAGTCTTGGCAATAATGAGCCACAACAAAAGAACAACGACCAACCCCATTACGATGACAAACACACGTTGCGTGGGCAAGGTCCGATCACCCAAAGACATGGAACCATCAAGCCACTCGGGCAATGGAATTAGCTGAATGTAAGGCCCGGCCAACAAGGTGGCCAGGGCAATCGCCGCAAACGTAAAACCAATCGTAAACAGCACCTGCTCCAGTTCAGTACGCTTGTACAGAAACCGGAAAACAAAGGTCTCAAGCAGTGCAGCCAACACGACTGCAGCCAGAACGGCCAGCACCAAGGCAGCCAAAAACGGATAACCTTCCTCACGCACCAGCCAGGCAGCCACGTAACCACCGGCCATGGCAAAAGCCCCATGCGCAAGATTGATGAACCGCATCAGGCCCATCGTGACGGACAAGCCTACGGAGATGATGAAAAGCACCATCCCGTAGACAATGCCGTCTATCAGAATATTACTGAAGAGCTGCACGCCCGAACCCCTTCTTTCTAAGTTGCTATTGCTTTTTCAGACCGTGGTCGGGCTGCATGCCGAAATTTTCGATCTCGGTATTCACCAAAATGTCGCCATCGCGCTCAACTTCGCGCAAATAGACGTTCTGAGTGATATGGCGGGTTTCGGGATCGATCATGGCAGGGCCGCGAGGGCTTTCCCACTCATAGCCTTTAATCGCTTCAATGGCCTTGTCACCGTCTTTCTTTCCGTCAGTCGCTTCAACCATCTTGTGAATGATGTGCATGCCATCGTAGGCACCTACGGACGCATAGTTTTCCAGTGCATCGGCCGCCTGTGCTTTCATGGCCTTTTTGAATTCACGATTAGCGTCTGAGTCATGCGCGGCCGAATAGTGAAACGCAGTCTTCAAACCCAATGCGGCGTCGCCGAACTTCTGCAAGTCGAACTCATCCATTTCCGCAGTGCCAAGAAACTCGATTCCCGCTTCACGCAAACCGTTCTCGTTATAGGCATTCACGAAACCCAAACTAGGTGGGCCACCA
Organism: Pusillimonas sp.; assembly: GCA_002694155.1. Taxonomy (GTDB): domain Bacteria; phylum Pseudomonadota; class Gammaproteobacteria; order Burkholderiales; family Burkholderiaceae_B; genus Neopusillimonas. Next base: position 1,898 of record NZLH01000223.1, read on the forward strand.
GGAAGAAAGACATAAACCGCCTCGGCGCCCGATGCCTTGATACGCTGCGCAAACGGACTGAAGTCGTTGGTATTCAGCGGCATGCGGATGCTTTCAACCACCTCGCCGCCCAAACGGGTGAACTCTTCCTTGAATGCGGTTTCCCCGTCGACACCCGGCGCGTAATCGCTTACGGCTGTGACCACTTTCTTAATACCTTGCTCGTGCGCCCAACGGGCAATAGGCACAGTTACCTGCCACAAGGTGTAGGAAGTTCTGACGAGATAATCGGATTTCGGGGTAATGGACGACGTAGCCGCGTTAAAAATGACCGTGGGCGTTTTTGATTCCTGCACCAAAGGCGCAACTGCCATGGCGTTGGGCGTAAACACGATACCACCCAGATAATCGACACGATCGCTCACGATCAATTCCTGAGCGGCGGTTTTTACACCACTGGGATTCGGCCCGCCGCTATCGCGATAAATGATTTCAATATCGTGGCCGGCAAACTTGCCCCCTTGCTGTTTCAAATAAGACTCGGCACCATCTTTGAATAACTTGCCATAGTGCGCAAACGGACCCGAGAAAGGGCCAATAATACCCACTTTAACCGTATCGGCGTGAGCAAAACCGGTGATAGAGGCGGCCATCAATGCGATGGCGCCCAAACGAAGCGCTTTCTTCATTTTGTCTCCTGATTTTCGTGATTTATTAGTTTCGTGAAACTGAACTTGCATGCCTGGCACACGCAAATTCTTCCACTTGAAGAAAGTCTAAATTCAACTGGTTGGTATGTCAACTAGTTGGATTACCAATACGTTGTAATCACAACTAGTTGGTATACCAATTAAATAAATTGGGTATTGAATGCCGACTGGACGCAAACAGATGCACCGCCTAATATGGTTATGATTGGTGCCGTACAAACTCGGTGCTACATCTACGTCCGAACCAACAGAAAAACACTCACAAATGCTGTCTTGAAAATGGGTTTCACGCGAACACTTACAACTGTCTGGCTAGCGGAAGCCGTCCGCCTTCACGAAGTAAAGAATGGGCGTTGCGAAGACACACAAGAAACCCATGAAGCCATCAGGCAGGGCGCAACCCTGGAAACCCGGCTACTTATTCGCGCAAATGAACTGGCCAAAAGCCTTTCATTGGCCACTGTGGCAAAGGGCATTGCCGGGCAAGCCCGTTGGGTCCTGGCCGGACTAATTTTTTTTGGTCTGTTAGGCGGTGTTTCTGCTGCCATTAGCGCACTGGGAAACGGGCAAAGCCCTGTCAACTTATTGGTTGCGCTGCTTACCTTACTTGGCCTTCACCTTGTTACGCTTGTACTTTGGCTAGTGTCGACGCGCATTGAAACAGCAGGGCCGCCGGGGTTGGGTAAAGTCTGGCTTACCATTACGCGCAAGCTGAACAAACAGGCCAACCAGCAACTTCTATTACAAGGGCTCATTAATACACTTAATCGCGCAGGTGCGCTTAAACCTGTTTTGGGCACAATCAGCCATATAGTGTGGTCGGCCGCTATGGTGGCAGTTGTGCTTACACTCCTTGTTTTGCTGTCCGCGCGACAATATCAGTTTCAATGGGAAACCACCTTGTTAGGCGCAGGTGTTTTTGTTGAACTTACGCAGCTTCTAGGGTGGCTGCCTTCATTGTTGGGCTTTAACGTTCCTCTGAATGACATTATTAACAGTAGCATTAGTACGCCTTCATCATTACCCAATGCAGGTGTCGTCTGGTCAAGCTGGTTAATTGGCTGTGTATTGGTGTATGGCGTTATTCCGCGCATTGTTTTATTGGCAGTTTGTATTCAATGGGCCAAACGCAAAATTCAGCACACCCCTATCGACACTGCCTTACCCGGTTATGTAGGGTTGCGCACCACACTAATGCCACACAGCAATGTTGTGGGCATCGACCGCCCTGCGTCGTCGGTTGCCTCAACAACCCGGCCAGCCGGACCAAAGCCTTTCAACAAAGATGCCCCATACGCAATATTGGGTCTTGAGTTATCTGACGAAGCACATTGGCCACCCATGGCTGTTGGAAATTTGGCAAAAGATCTGGGCCGCGTTGATTCACGAGCCCAACGCGAACTAGTCTTACATTCATTAAACACCCACGCACCGGAACAAATTATTGCAATGTGCGACGCCAGCCAAACCCCCGACCGCGGCACACTGAATTTCTTAAGGCAACTGGCTTCACGAAGCGCCGGACTTTATATTGTGGCGCAACCCAGCCAATCCGGGAATAATCGCTACGACATCTGGCAAGAACAGATCGCCCAGTTGCCCGTTCATTCGGCGCATCTTGCCCCAAACTTGCAAGCACTGTTCGACACGAAGCTTTCGCCGACCCATGACGCACGTTAACGCCAACACCCCACTTAGGCTGGCCGTGGTTGGGCACACCAACAC
>NZLH01000224.1 GCA_002694155.1 Pusillimonas sp.
ACAGCCTTGCCGCACTGGCTCGTACTTACAATGCCAGTATGGAGTTAATCTTGCCAAGCGCCAACTACTTGCTCTTGGCCGTGTTCATTGTTGCAATTTTGGCAGCCTTGTCGGCCCGCTGGTCGGTTACCCGAAATACCCGCTTCTAACACAGCATGTCTTTATTCCCTGAAAACACACCGGAAGACATTGGTGTTGAAACTTTTGCGCAAACTATCTCAGACTGGCACCACAAGGAAGGGCGGCATAACCTGCCATGGCAAGGCAGCCAAGACCCCTATCGGATATGGCTGTCGGAAATTATGTTGCAGCAAACTCAAGTTGCAACGGTCACTAATTACTACCATCGCTTTTTAAAACGTTTCCCGACGCTGGCCGATTTGGCTCAAGCATCGCAATCGGATGTTTTGGCTTACTGGGCCGGGCTTGGCTACTATGCCCGGGCGCGCAACCTGCACCGGTGCGCACAAACAATTATGTCGAAATGGGGTGGGCGCTTCCCCGAAACGCCTGAAGAAATCGAAACGCTACCCGGTATCGGGCGCTCTACTGCTGCTGCAATTGCAGCGTTCTCGTTTGGCGCGCGTGCGCCTATTCTAGACGGCAACGTGAAGCGCGTTTTTACCCGTTTTTTTGGTGTGTTCGGTTACCCGGGAACCAAGGCTGTTGAAACGAAATTGTGGTCCATCGCGCAATCTATTCTTGATCACGGACCAGCGCATCTGGACATGGCCTCATACACTCAGGGGTTAATGGACATGGGGGCAACGCGCTGCACGCGAGCGAAGCCCAACTGCAATGCTTGCCCACTGGCACACGCTTGTTACGCAAACCGGAACAATGCCCAACAAACATTGCCTACCCCCAAACCCCGTAAAGCGATACCACAGCGGGAATGCCATATGCTAGTGCTGGTACACGAAAACAAAGTGCTACTTGAAAAGCGCCCCCAAAATGGGATTTGGGGCGGGCTTTGGTGCTTGCCGCAATTCAATGACTACAACGCGTTTGAAACCAAGTGCAGAAATTGGGGCGTAACGCCTTCGAAAGCTAACCAAATGGCGCCATTTCAACACGTGTTCACGCACTTCAAACTGCAAATTACGCCGTGGTGGATAACAATGAATAAATTGCCGCTGGCCGAACCATCTGGCCAGTTATGCTGGCAATCTTTAAATGAACTTGCTGAAACAGGTTTACCCGCGCCAGTGCAAAAAATCCTTCAAGGTGTTAATAAGTCTCTGGTTACCAATCAATCCCGCTAACGACTTAACACCGGCTGTCGATAATGATTAATACTCATTAACAAGCCACACGCAACACCCAACGTTAGCAAGGCGGTACCACCGTAACTCATGAACGGCAAGGGCACACCTACCACGGGCAAAATACCCGTTACCATGCCAATGTTTACAAACACGTAAACAAAAAACGTCATCGACAACGCACCTGCCAACAAGCGCCCAAATTGCGTTTTGGCTCGTGCAGCAATGAAAAGCCCACGTACAACCAGCAACGCAAACAGCACCAACAACATAATGCCGCCATATAAACCGAATTCTTCGGCATAAACAGCAAAAATAAAATCAGTCGTCCGTTCAGGAACAAAATCAAGATGTGCCTGGGTCCCTTCCATATACCCTTTTCCGTATATGCCGCCTGAACCAATAGCAATCATAGACTGAATAGTATGAAAGCCTTTGCCCAACGGGTCGGAGCTTGGGTCAAGCAAAGTGCAAACCCGATTTTTTTGATACTCGTGCAAAACCACCCAATCGACACCGGGTTGACAGATGTCAGCCTCGAGATAAATAAGCGTGCCCAACCCCACAACCATGACTACACCTAATGGCAAGAGCAACTTGAACGATAAACCCGCAAAATAAATAACAAAAAACCCCGACAGCAACACCAATAACGCAGTGCCAAGGTCGGGCTGACGCACAATTAAAGCAAATGGAATAATCAGTAAGACCGCCGCCGCCAGGAAGTCAACCAAACGCATACGTTTGGCATCGAACTGATGGAAATACCATGCCAACATCATTGGCACAGTAAGTTTCAACATTTCAGAAGGCTGAATTCGAGCAAACCCCAGATCGAGCCAACGCGTCGCACCTTTACTCGTTTCACCAAAAAACTCAACCGCCACTAGCAGTAGCACACCCACGACGTAAAGTGCAGGAGACAGTTTTAACCAATATTTAGGTGGTATCAGGGCCACCAACCACAACGCAATAAAGGCCATAAGGTAATTGCGCACCTGCCCGGCAAACCGCCAATCAGTGCCACCAACGGCCGAATGCATCATGACCAGCCCCAAGCCCGTCATTAAAATAAGCAAAGCCAGCAATGGCCAATCGAAAACGGTAAGGACTTTTACAACCCAACGAAAATATTGCTTCATGGGCCCACCTTGGCGACGGTGGGGTTATTGATGTCTTTCAACCAGTAGTCAAACACCTTACGCGCAATAGGTGCTGCAGCGGTAGAACCCCACCCCCCATTCTCTACGATAAGCGCAACCGCGATACGCGGCTTTTCTATAGGCGCGTATGCCATAAACAACGCATGGTCGCGCAGGCGCTCGTCAACCTCGCTAGACTTATACTCTGCCCCGCGCAAACTAAAGACCTGGGCTGTACCGGTTTTACCTGCCGCCTGATAATTGACCCCGTCAAATGCAACGCGGGCCGTCCCTTCATTCACCACCCCCGCCAGCGCCTTCTCGATAACCTCTACGTTTTCGGGCTTCAGATCAACAATATGTGAAGGCTCTGAAACGGTTTTCTTTAACAAGCCAGTTTGTGAATTACGCACCAAATTAACCAAATGCGGCTTCATATACACGCCTTTACTGGCTAGCACCGAGGTTGCCTGTGCCAACTGTAGCAATGTGAACGCGTTGTAACCTTGGCCAACTGCTACTGATACCGTTTCACCTGCGTACCATCGTTGCTGCTCGGGCGTCCGAAACGCTTTTTCTTTCCAGTCGGTCGAGGGTAAAACGCCTTTTCTTTCGCCGTCCAGGTCAATACCCGTCAGTTGACCAAACCCGAATTGTTTACTGAAATCGTGCAGAGCATTCACACCAATTTCCGGGCCCAACGAATAGAAATAGGTATCTGAAGACTTCACCAACGCCCGATACATATCGGTTTGCCCGTACGCAATTGAACCGGCGTTACGAAAACGTTGGCGGCCCAGCTCAAAGTAACCTGGGTCATATATCTTTGTTTCAGCGTCGCGAACGCCTAGCTCTAGAGCAGCCAACGCAACAAAAGGCTTGTACGTAGACCCAATTGGGTACGTGCCGTAAAGCGGCCGGTTTATTAATGGGTGGTCTTCCGACTCGTTAAGCATGCGCCAGTTATCAACGTCGATACCATCGATAAACAAATTAGGGTCAAACGATGGGGCAGAAACAAAGGCAAGCACCTCCCCCGTTTGCGGCTCTATCGCCACCAAAGCACCACGTTTGCCTTCAAACTCCTTTTCGACCAACTTTTGCAGGCCAAGGTCAAGGGAAAGGATTAAATCGGAACCAGGAACCGGATCTGTTCGGCGCAGTGTGCGAACTGGACGACCTGTCGCCGTCACCTCCACTTCTTCCAGGCCGGTTTGGCCGTGCAAAATGTGTTCCCAGGTTTTTTCAATACCTTTTTTACCAATGTTGTACGTACCGCGATAATTACCCAACAGCCCGTCACGCTCAAGGCGCTCAAGGTCTTGCTCGGAAATACGACCCACATAGCCCAGGACATGCGCCGCGCTTTCCCCATGAGGGTACTCGCGCACCCACCGCGCGTTCAGCGTTACACCGGGAAACTTGTACGCATGCGCTGCAAACCAGGCCGCTTCGGTTTCATTCAAGTTATTACGCAGCATAACTTGGGCATAGCGCCCAGATTGATTTACACGCTGCAAAAAACGCTTGCGACTGTGCGGGCTGACGTAGACCAATTGCGAGAGTGACGTTAGCATGGACTGCATATCGGAAACTTCGGCAGGCACCACTTCAAGCGTGTAATCACGATAGTTTCGGGCCAAAACTACACCATTGCGGTCTAGTATTTCACCCCGACGTGGCGGTATCGGAACAACTGCAATACGATTGGCATCGGCCCTTGCGGCCAAACCTTCATAACGTTCAACCTGCAAATACCACAAACGCCCCGCAAGAAGAACAAAGCAAACAAGCACAAAAATACCCGCAACCCATAAGCGCAACAGCACTTTACGCTTCTGTTCGTGCGAAGTTTTCTTGAATTCGAACATACTTGCCGGCAATAAAATTAAGCGCTACCGCCATCGAGCTCTTCATGCAAACGATGCGGTAAGTAATAAAGCAAAATATCAGCAACCGGCCACAAAGCCGCAGTAAACGCTGCAGGCACCAACCAGGCCCAACCCAACCAGTGCCCGGCCAACCAGGAGCTAATCATGATGTAAACCGTTTGCACGATTAGCAATACAGGCAAAATATGAATTGCCTGAACAACAGAATTAAACCGTTGCAAACGGCGGCTTAGCGTAACCACCCCATACGCAGCCAAACCATACACCAAAGCATGGCCGCCCAACGGGCCGGCATCGTGAACATCCATTAACAAACCAAAAAAGAACGCGGTAAAAAGCCCAACACGTCGCGGCTCGTGCAAACACCAAAACAAAAGTACCAATAAAAGAATGTCGGGAGCATAGGGCCATGTTCGCCACGATGCCAGCGAAGCGAGCCAAACGATAAAAATAGACCCCCATACCAACAACAAGCTGGAAGAACGGACGAACGACCGTGTATCGATTGGTGTTAGGGCCGATAAAGAGGATTTGGAGCCGTTTCCACGTGGCGCCATAATTAGGGCTCCACTTCAGATAAAAGTTCAGATTGTTCGGATAAAAGAACGAGAAAATGCCGATATCGTTCAGGATGTGACAAAGGCGTAGCAACAGCCACCGCAAAGCCACTAACCGCGTCCCGGCGAACCTCGTCGACCCGTGCCACCGCCAGCCCTGCGGGAAAAAGGCCACCAATGCCGCTGGTCACTAATGTATCATCGGCCCGAACGTCGGCATTTAAAGGTAAATACCGGGCCTCGATTTTCCCAGCGGGGTTACCGCCAAAAGCGATAAGGCGCAAACCATTGCGTACAACCTGAACAGGCACAGACACTTTTTCGTCGGTAATTAAGGCCGCCTCGGAAGTAAAAGGCGTAACCCGAACCACTTGCCCCACAACCCCACCTTCGTCGATAACAGGCATACCCGAAGCGATGCCACTTTCAGAGCCCTTATTAAAAATGAGATGGCGGTTATAAGGGTTGGCAGGCTCGTAAAGAACCTCGACTGCAACCGACTGCTGTTCGGCAGGCGCCGTAACATTCAATAAGCGCCGCAATTGCTGGTTCTCGGTGGCCAATTGCGCGGCATGGCTGGCCAGCTGAGCCAGCTCGATGCGCTGACGCTGCAATGCTTCTTTTTCTTCATTAGCCAGCTTTGCCGCATTGGCCCAGCTACGCGCACCCTCGATAAGGTCGCGCGGCGCCATGGCAGCCCGCTGAAACGGGTAGATTAAAACTGAAACAGCCTGGCGGGCAGGTTCAAAAACTTTCCAGCGGGCATCGACCACCAGCAACACAAGCGAAAGCACCAGAATGACCAACAGGCGGAACTCCGCTGTTGGCCCTCGCCGGAATAATCGAAGAGTCGCATTCTGCTGCATCGTTCAAGGCCGCACCGTCTTGAGCTTAATCGTAAATGAAGACCGTACCCAACCGTTCCAGATGTTCCAGCGCCTCGCCACAACCCCGAACAACGCAGGTTAGCGGGTCGTCGGCCACAATTACCGGCAAGCCGGTTTCTTCCTGCAGGAGACGATCTAGGTCGCGCAACAGCGCGCCACCGCCGGTTAGGGCAATGCCTTTTTCGGTAATGTCAGCCCCCAGTTCTGGCGGCGTTTGTTCAAGTGCTGTTTTAACGGCCGAAACAATTTGATTCAAAGGATCGGTAAGCGATTCAAGAATTTCGTTGGATGAAACCGAAAAACTGCGCGGTACACCTTCAGAAAGGTTGCGCCCTTTTACTTCAATTTCACGGATCTCGGCGCCAGGGAAGGCAGAACCAATTTCTTTCTTGATGTATTCCGCCGTTGGCTCGCCAATTAGCATGCCATAGTTACGGCGAATGTAATTAATAATGGCTTCGTCGAATTTATCGCCACCTACGCGAACGGAGCCTTTGTAAACCATACCGCCCAGCGAAATAACCGCAACCTCGGTAGTACCGCCGCCAATGTCAACAACCATGGACCCGCTGGCGTCGGACACACCCAAACCGGCACCAATTGCGGCGGCCATAGGCTCTTCAATAAGGTAAACCTGGCTGGCCCCCGCCCCCAGAGCAGATTCGCGAATAGCCCGCCGTTCGACCTGCGTGGAACCGCAGGGCACACAAACGATAATACGCGGGCTGGGGGCAAACATACTGCCCGGATGCACCATGCGAATAAACTGCTTAAGCATTTGCTCGGTAACGGTGAAGTCGGCGATAACGCCGTCTTTCATGGGCCGAATAGCTTCAATATTGCCGGGAACGCGACCCAGCATTTGCTTGGCCTCGCGCCCCACCGCTTGAATAATTTTCTTACCGTTAGGGGAACCGTCGTGGCGAATGGCAACCACCGAGGGCTCGTCTAGGACGATACCTTTGCCACGAACATAAATAAGTGTGTTGGCCGTACCCAGGTCGATGGCCATATCACTGGAGAAATAACTGCGGAGAAATCCGAACATGTGCGCTCAGTAATATCTAGATATTGAGAGAAAGCCGGTTAATTTGGCGCTACTATGCAAAGCAACAACCCGGGCCGACGCCTATTCAAACTTAGGCAATCGGCGGCTTCAGGCCGATTTTCGAAGCTTAACACGCGTGCGCCAGCTCAATTAACTGAATTAGCCGTAAATGATAACTTATAATTCAGTTTAAACAGGGGCTTCAATGCCCCATTCATTTTTAGTAACGGGTTTTCACTAGTTGGGTCATACTTTTTTACTTGCTCAACGCACCGGTACCCACTCATTTTCGCGGATTCTCTGCATGGCAATTACACAAGACGATGTTTCCCGCGTGGCACGACTGGCACGCATTGCGCTGTCTGACCCCGAACAAACACGCATGGAAAATGAACTGAATGGCATTTTAGGCCTTATTGAGCAATTGCAGGCGGTTGACACAACGGGAATTGAACCCATGGCGCACCCCCTGTCGGCGCATCAGGATATTTTCGCCCGCCTACGCGAAGACACGCCGGCCCCAGCTCAGTCGGCCAAGCAACGTGATCAGCTTATGGCCAACGCGCCGGCAAGCGAAGAAGGCCTGTTTTTAGTGCCTAAAGTTATTGAGTAAGCCCGACAACTATAAAACTGAATATGTCCTCAAATTTCGAATTTTCCAGCATTACAGAACTTGGTGTTGCTTTGCGAGAGCGGAAAGTCAGCGCCCACGAGCTTGCGCAGGCGGCGCTCAATCTGGCAAGCAAGCACGCGAACCTAAACGCTTTTCTGCACATCAACGACGAACTTACCCTTGCGCAGGCCAAGCATGCCGATGCCTTGCTCGAGCAAGGCAAAGGCGGACCGCTAACCGGTATTCCTATTGCACACAAAGACATTTTCGTCACGCGGCAATGGAAAACAACCGCGGCCAGCAAAATGCTGGAGAACTACACCAGCCCCTTCGACGCAACCGTTGTACACCGCCTGAACGAGGCCGGAACCGTATCAATTGGCAAACTTAATTGCGACGAATTTGCCATGGGTTCAGGCAATGAAAATTCGGCCTTCGGCGCTACGCGCAACCCCTGGAACCTTGACGTCGTGCCGGGTGGTTCTTCTGGCGGGTCAGCAGCGGCAGTTGCCGCTGGAATTGTTCCGGCTACAACCGGCACCGACACTGGCGGCTCGGTACGTCAGCCCGCTGCGTTATGCGGCGTCAGTGGCATCAAGCCTACATACGGAACGGTGTCGCGGTTCGGCATGATTGCCTTTGGTTCAAGTCTTGATCAGGCAGGCCCAATTGCCCGTAACGCCAACGACCTGGTAGACATGCTCGACATCATGAGCGGGTTTGACGAGCGCGACTCCACCAGCCTGGAAAGTTGCGATGGCGTTGCCAACCAAACAGGGCGTGTACGTAAAGCCTACGATGAAAGCCAAACCCGGTTTTCGCAGGCAGGCGCTAAACCGCTGACAGGTTTACGTATTGGTGTACCTAAAGAATACTTCAATGAAGGCCTGGCACCCGACATTGCGGCCGCCGTTGAAAGCGCGCTGAAGGAGTACGAAAACCTAGGTGCCATACGCGTAGAAATTTCACTGCCACGTACGCAATTGGCTATACCTGCGTACTACGTCATTGCGCCCGCTGAAGCCTCTAGCAATCTATCCCGTTACGACGGGGTCCGCTATGGGCATAGGGCGGGTAATTACAGCAACCTTGAAGAAATGACCAGCCGTACCCGCGCCGAAGGTTTCGGTGACGAAGTCAAACGGCGCATTATGGTGGGCACTTACGTGCTTTGTCACGGCTACTACGATGCCTATTATTTGCAGGCGCAGCGCGTTCGCCGGATGATTACAAACGACTTTCAGCACGCGTTCGCCGAGCAATGTGATGTCATTATGGGGCCGGTTACCCCTTCCGTTGCCAAGCAAATCGGCGAGAACCGCGATGACCCAACAGCCGACTGGCTGGCCGACGTTTACACCTTGGGGGTCAGCCTGGCCGGCCTGCCGGCCATGTCAATTCCTTGCGGTTTTGGCGGGCAGAACCTTCCAGTTGGCCTGCAACTTATAGGGAACTATTTTAACGAAGGCCAGCTACTGGCCATTGCCGACCGCTATCAGCGCGTAACCGACTGGCACCAACGTAAACCGGATCAAAAATAATGGAATGGGAAATCGTTATCGGGCTTGAAACACACGCCCAGTTGTCTACCGAATCCAAAATCTTTTCCAGCAGCAGTACTCGCTATGGTGCGCTGCCGAACACCCAGGCCAACGAAATTGACATGGCCCTGCCAGGTAGCCTGCCAGTTCTGAATCGCGCAGCTGTTGAACGAGCCATTCAGTTCGGCCTGGCGGTTGGGGCTCATATTGCGCCTCGCTCGGTTTTTGCACGCAAAAACTATTTTTACCCCGACCTGCCAAAAAATTATCAAATTAGCCAGTTCGAGATACCCGTTGTTCAGGGTGGCCAAGTTCAATTTCAGCTTGGCGATGACGAAAAAGTCGTGAACTTAACACGCGCCCACTTGGAAGAAGACGCTGGCAAATCGCTGCACGAGAACTATACCGACGCGGATGGGCGTCCGGCTTCAGGCATCGATCTTAACCGTGCCGGCACACCACTGTTGGAAATTGTGTCAGAGCCCGAAATGCGTTCGGCCGCGGAAGCAGTTGCTTATGCACGCACGTTACATAGCCTTGTTGTGTGGCTGGGTATTTGCGATGGCAATATGCAAGAAGGCTCGTTCCGTTGCGACGCCAACGTATCAGTGCGCCCAAAAGGGCAAAAAGAATTTGGCACGCGCTGCGAAATCAAGAACTTGAATTCCTTTCGCTTTCTTGAGCGCGCAATCCAGTACGAAGCTCAACGCCAAATTGAAATCATTGAAGATGGCGGCACTATTCGCCAGGAAACCCGCCTGTACGATGCAGATGAAGACGTAACGCGCAGCATGCGCAGTAAAGAGGATTCCGACGACTACCGCTATTTCCCCGACCCCGATCTGCCACCCCTGGTCATTTCGTCCGAGTGGGTAGAACGTGTTCACCAGAACATGCCGGAACTACCGCAAGCCAAGAAAAACCGGTTCCAGGAAACGTTGGGGCTTACGCCGTATGACGCCGCCCAGTTAACCATGGATCGCAACGTGGCGCATTATTTTGAACAGACGGCAGCCGGACTGCCAGGCGACCAGGCAAAACTGGCTGCTAACTGGGTATTGGGGGAAGTTTCAGCAGCGATGAATCGTGACGAAATTTCAATTGACCAAGTACCCGTACCGCCTCAGCGCTTGTCGGCATTAATTAACCGCATTATCGACGGCACTATTTCAAACAAAATTGCCCGTGATGTATTCGCTGCTATGTGGGCCGGCGAGCATAATGCAGACCCCGACGCCATTATTGAGGCAAAAGGCCTTAAACAAATCAGCGACACTGGCGCCATTGGGAAAATGATCGATGAAGTGCTGGCAGCCAACCCAGCCATTGTTGAAGAGTATCGCGCAGGCAAGCAAAAGGCATTTAACTCGTTGGTAGGGCAGGTAATGAAGGCAGCCAAAGGCAAGGCCAACCCACAACAGGTTAATGCCTTGCTTAAAGAAAAGCTAGGTTAGCCCGCCGCCAGAATTTCATTTAACCCGCACTACTTAAGCAAAGACCGCCGGGCCTATACAACACCGTATTTGGCCCGGTAAGCGGCCACAGCCTCGCGATGCTGGGAAAAACTAGTATCTTGTTCCAGCAACTGCATGATGTCGCTTAACGACGCAATACTAATAACCGGAAGGCCATAGCGCTCTGACACTTCCTGAACCGCCGAATGCGCAGATAAAGCATCGTCGGGCCCCGCTCGTTCCATACGGTCAAGTGCAATAAGCACGGCGGCCGGCTCGGCGCCAGCCGAACGAATTAGATCTACAGACTCGCGTACCGACGTGCCCGCCGTAATAACGTCATCAATAATAACCACCCGGCCCTGAAGCGGCGCACCCACCAATGTTCCACCTTCACCATGATCTTTCGCTTCTTTACGATTAAACGCAAATGGTATGTCGCGCCCCTTCATCTGCGCATGATTTGCCAGCGCAACCGCTGTGGCCGTAGCCAATGGAATGCCCTTATATGCGGGGCCAAACAGCATATCGAAACTGACGCCCGAATCGACCAGCGCCTGAGCGTAAAACCCCGCAAGACGACCCACCGTAAAACCCGAATTGAACAAGCCGGCATTAAAGAAATAAGGACTTAGACGGCCCGATTTAACGCGGAACTCTCCGAACCGCAGTACGCCCTGCTCGAGCGAAAAGCGAACAAAATCATGACGAAAACTGAACTGGGACATAAGTGAAACGTTTATTAATTAGTCAAAAACAACATTATCCCGCATTCCGGCAGCCAACAGTCGCCAAAAACAAGACTCTTCCTTTAAACTTACCCAGACCACACAGAGCCTGGAAGGCGGGTTCTCTGATTGTGCTGTCGTTTCGTTGCCTGACTCCGTTTTAATTATTCAGAAAAGGAATCACCATGGAAAACACCTGCACGCTTTGGGCCCCCCGCATTCTGGGGGTATTAAGAATTGTGACCGGCTACCTTTTTTTCTGGCATGGTTCCGCAAAGTTATTCGGCTTTCCGCACGTAGCCATGTTCGACAACCTGCAAATTATGTCTCTGGTTGGTTTGGCCGGCATTATCGAAGTTGTGTTTGGCATACTTATTTTTATTGGCTTATTTACGCGCTTTTCTGCGTTCATTGCCTCGGGCATGTCTGCCGCGGCGTACTTTATTGGCCACGTTGCTACGCAAGGTCAGTTCCTTCTTCCCATGATGAACCGCGGTGAAGCGGCCGTCTTGTTCTGCTTTATCTTCTTTTATATTATTTTTGCCGGCCCCGGCAGCTGGAGCATAGACGGCATGCGCAAAGGGAAAGCAGCCTGATTCCGGGCACAGGAACCTAAGGCGCGTTATGATTGTCACACTTACATGCTGAAACACTCGACAATCATGACATCCACGCCTGTTTTCTATCTTTCCCACGGCGGCGGGCCTTGGCCGTACATGCCAGAGGCCCGCGAGAAATATGCCATTCTTACAAAGGCGCTAAAAGATATTCCACAACAACTGGAAAAGAGACCCGATGCCATTGTAATGGTGTCGGCGCACTGGGAGGGGAACAATACATTTTTGGTCATGGGCAACCCCAACCCTCCCATGTACTACGACTACTACAATTTCCCCGAACATACCTACCATGTTCAGTATCCCGCGCCCGGGTCACCCGCCCTGGCAAAAGAACTCGTAACGCTTATCGGCAACGCGGGGCTTCCGGTAGAGATTGATAACCAACGAGGCTTCGACCATGGTGCTTTTGTTCCATTGGAAGTGATGTATCCCAAAGCCGATATTCCCGTGGTTCAACTATCCATTGAAACCCATTTCGACCCTGCGCTGCACCTGGCATTAGGGCAAGCACTAGCCCCACTACGTAAGCAAAATATTCTTATACTGGGCAGTGGCCTAAGCTACCACAACCTGCGCGAAATTCGTACCATCGGTGCGGAGCCATCGGCACAGTTCGATGCCTGGTTGCAAGATGTATTAGTTAAAGGGCCGGTGTCCGAGCGCTTTGAAAAACTTAAACAATGGGAAGCGGCGCCGGCTGCAAGGCGTGCCCACCCCCGAGAAGATCACCTGCTACCCCTTATGGTGGCGGTAGGCGCAGCAGAAAATGAGCCTGGCACGTGTGTACATCATGAAGTAACGGCGTTTGCAAACATCACGGCCTCCAGCTTCCGGTTCGGCTAATCTAATCATGGGCATATAAAACCATAACCTACCGAACGGCTTAGCTATAGTGAATATTCACTCAATCAAGTTCCGCATTATTACCCTGTGCGTCCTTCTGGTCGTGTTTGGTTTTTTATTTCGGCTTCTGGTCGTGTTGCCGTTAGCGAAACAAGAAATTCACGAGCTTGTTACCACGCAACAGCTGTCTATTGCAGCCTACATGGCAGATGAAATCAACCAGAAAATTCGGGCTAGGCAGGAAACACTTACACGCATCGCCGCAACCTACCCACATGGGTCAAGAAGCGATAGCGCGCGTGTTAAGCAATGGCTGGCCAACGCGCAAACCCTAAGCCCTTTTTTCCTTTCCGGCATGCTACTGGTTGATCCAGATGGGGCTGTTCGCGCAAAAAACATGGCCGGGCACAGTACTGCGTACGAATCAGCGCTAATTAGTGATAAACGTTGGCTACAAACAATACTTAATTCAGGCGGCCCCCAAATTAGCCCACCTTTTAAAGACACACAACTGAACAAAGCAGTGATCGCATTTGGCGATTCAATCCGTGATGATAGTGGCGCTGTAACAGCAATATTAATTGGATTGGCGCAGCTGGATGCCGCCGGGTTCTTACAAGAGCTGAATGTACAAAAATGGGGGAACGGGGGTAGTTATTTAATTATTTCTCCACAAGATCAGCAATTTTTAGGCGCAAGCGACCCTTCTTTTATCCTTAAGAACACGCCCCCAGCCGGCATTAACTTGCTGCACGACAAGGCAATGAAAGGCTACAGAGGCTCGGGTACTACGGTAAATGCTCAAGGCATAGAAGAACTTGTTGGCATTCAGTCGGTCTCCAGCACGGGCTGGTTTGTCGTTTCACGCATACCCGTTGAAAAAGCCTATGCGCCCATTCACACCATTACCGATTACGTTACCCTGGCGGGAATATTGGTAACCGCAATTGCGCTTACATGTCTGGGCCTGTTTCTGCCCCACGTATTTCGCCGCCTCGACCGAACAACCCAAGCAATTGGCGATATGGCTTTGGGCAGGAAGCCTCTGCATACCCTACCCGAGGGCGGTAAAGACGAAGCAGGGGCGCTGATCAATCAGTTCAATTTACTGGTACAACGCATTCAGGACCAGGAAACGTCATTACGACGCAATGAAGCAAAACTGGCTTACATGGCAACCCATGACGCCCTGACCAAACTTTTCAACCGCTCAATGCTAATGTCGCGCCTCCAGCATAGTTTGGAAATGGCGCAACGACATCGGGCCTGCGGCGCCGTTTTATTCTGTGATCTTGATGGATTCAAACCCATTAACGATAACTTTGGGCATGATGTTGGCGATCAGTTACTTATAGAGGTTGCACGTTGCCTTTTGACAGGCCGACGACAAACAGACACCGTAGCGCGGTTGGGCGGCGACGAATTTGTTGTGGTGCTAACCGATTTGAAAGCGCCTGTTGAAGACGTTAAACGTATTGCGCAGCAATACCTTGACGCCATCGGCGCACCCTTTAATATTGACGGGCACGAACTAAGCATCAGCCTTTCAATTGGCATTGCATTGTTCGGTAACGAAGCAACCAGCCCTTCACAAGTTTTATCGAATGCCGACACAGCCATGTATCGCGCCAAAAACCTGGGTAAGAATTGCTATAACCTTTACGAAGAATATTAAGTATTGCGTTGCAGCCGCAAACGAGTCCTTAGACCCAAAAGCAAGTAATTAATCCGACGCTTAAGAAATAATTACGCGACCCATTACGCGACCGCATACATTAACGGGCAACGTTGGTATCAGACGCGGGTAGCGCCGAAGCTGGAAGCCCAAACACTTGGTCGAACGCACGCGTAAATACAAACGTATAAACCAAAAAAAATACCAATAACCCCGCGTCCAGCACGAACGCTTCCCATAACGACACACCCAACCACCAGGCAAAAAACGGCACTAAAAACACAACCAAACCGCCTTCGAACCCAACCGCATGCACTATGCGCCTGCGAATACTGCGACCTTTCTTAGCCTGTCGTGACTCCCAAAACTCGAACAGGGTATTCCATACCAGGTTCCACAACACCGCAATACCCGAGGCAGCAACCGACGCCACCCAAGAGTCGAACACACTGAAACCCAACAAGTAAAAAACCACACTGGTTAACAGAATAGCAATGGTTTCGTACAGCGATACGTAAACAACTTTGCGCTTAATTCCTTGCATGACAACTTTTCACGTAGTGCTTAACCAAACATCTTAGTGTTGTAGTCGATTGTTAGCGGTGCGTGATCGCTAAACCAGCTTTCCTTGTATATAGAAGCCTGACGGGCAGTCGCAGCAATATCTGCGGTGGCAATTTGGTAATCGATTCGCCAACCCACGTTGTTTGCGCGCGCCTGACCACGATTGCTCCACCAGGTGTAAGCGTCTGCGGTGGCATCTGGATACAAATGGCGATATACATCAACCCAGCCAAGCTCATCGAATACCTTGGTAAGCCAAGCCCGCTCTTCGGGTAAAAATCCGCTGTTTTTTAAGTTTCCCTTCCAGTTCTTAAGGTCGATTTCCTTGTGCGCGATATTCCAGTCACCACATAAAATGACTTGCCGCCCTGCCTTTGCCAAATCAGCCAAATGGCTATAGAAGCATTCCATGAAGTGATATTTAGCACTTTGACGATGATCGCCACTGGACCCGGACGGCAAATAAACTGAGATGATGGAAAAGCCGTTATAAACCAGCTCGATGTAACGCCCCTCTGCATCAATCTGGGCAACACCCAAGCCTTCAATTACATTGTCTGGTTTCTTTTTCGCGTAGATTCCGACACCGCTATAGCCTTTCTTCTCGGCATAATGAAAGTAGCCATAGTAACCCTGAGGAGAGTGCATGGCTTCGGTCATATCGGGCGCCTGGGCTTTAAGCTCTTGCACGCATACAAAGTCGGCTCGTTGTTCGGGCAACCAATCGAAAAAGCCTTTTCGGTGCGCCGACCGAACACCATTCAAATTGGCTGAAATAACACGCAACATAAAAAAACCTTCAACTATCTAAATTGTCTAACGCCCTAACTTCAGCGCGTTTAAACCACAGCAACAGCAAACCCGGCAAGGCAATGAAAACCGTCATGATAAAGAAAACAGGCCACCCCAGCGCCAGCACAATTGGCGGAGTAAGTGGGCCAGCCAGATACGTTCGACCCACGGCCGACAATGCCGACAATAACGCAAACTGGGTTGCTGAAAATTGTTGGTTACACAACGCCATGAGCAATGCAACAAAAGCGGCTGTTCCCAAACCACCACATACGTTTTCTACTGCAACGACAACCGCCATTGAATACAAATGCGGGGGGGTAACCGCCAACACCCAGTAGCCAAAATTGGAAACTGCCTGTAGCAACCCAAACAGCATCAACGCCTTGTACAGCCCCATTTTGGACATAATGCTACCACCGGCGAGCGCGCCAACAATGGTTGCCGCAAGGCCGAAAATTTTATTAATTGTTCCAACTTCTTCCGTGCTAAAACCCGCGCCCCGAATAAGAAATGTTGTGGATAGCGCACCAGCAAAAGCATCACCCAGTTTGTACAGCACGATGAGTACAAGAATAAGAATGGCGCCACGTCGGGTGAAAAACTCTTTAAGCGGTTCGACCACAGCCAAGCCCAAGGTACGTGGTGCTTTCGCCACCACCTCGGGTTCAGGGGCCAGTACTGTCGCCACGGCGCATACAAGCATAAATATACCCATTAGAACGTAGGTATATTGCCAACCCAGCCAGGTTCCAGCCAAGATAAGCGCCAAGCCACCAGACACAATCATGGCCAGGCGATAACCCAACACCTTCAAGGCGGCCCCGGCCGCCCGTTCATTATCTCGCAAGACGTCGGTACTGTAGGCGTCGAATGCAATGTCCTGCGTAGCAGATAAAAAAGCAACAATGACCGCGAAAGCCGCCAGCCAACCCAAGTGGGAAGACGGCGCCAGAAACCCCATACCGGCAATAAAACACGCCAAAAGAACCTGGCTGAAAAACATCCAGCTGCGCCGGCGCCCCAAAAAATTTGGCGCGTAACGATCAACCAGCGGCGCCCAAAGAAACTTAAGGGTGTAAGCTGTTCCAACCAGCGTAAGAAAACCGATGCTTTGCAAAGACACGCCATCGACGGTCGCCCATGCCTGTAGTGTCCCACTGGTTAAAGCCAGCGGTAACCCGCTGGCAAACCCCAGCACCAAAAGCGGATACACCCGCGAGCTGGCATAAACATTCGTGGATAAAGAAATAACAACCCCCTTTGTCAGGAATGGGCCGGTTGTGGAAACGGAGACTTAAACCGATACACAACCAAAGTGCTGCGCCAACTTTTAAAACGATGAATTTCGTTTTGCCGGTTAAAAGCAGCGACATGTGTAACCTGCAAACCCAACTTACGCGCCAGATCTTCGAAATCCCGCATAGTGCATAAGTGAATATTCGGGGTGTTATACCATTGGTATGGCATTTCGCCTGTTACGGGCATACGACCGGCCAGAATCGACAGGCCATGCGTCCAGTAACCGAAATTAGGGAAGGACACAATACCGTAGCGTGCCACGCGCGCCATTTCACGCAAAATATGTTCTGTTCGATGCATTGACTGCAAAGTTTGCGACAGCACGACCGAGTCGAACTGCTGGTCGTCGAACAACGCTAAGCCCTCTTCCAGATTCTGCTGAATAACCCGTACGCCCCGCCGTACTGAAGCAATAACACATTCGTCGTCGAACTCGACACCCGCGCCGCTAACCTGTTTATGGTCGCGCAAATAAGCCAGTAAAGTACCATCACCGCAGCCCAAATCAAGCACGCGGCTACCCGGCTCAATCCACCCGGCAATACGTTGCAAATCGGGACGGGTGGTCATATCGCCTTTAAAGGAAGTGGGCTGTCTCATGCCAGCACCCCCAGCGTTTGCGTTCGTTCGCCTAAATTTAGCTCACGCGCAATTTGATCGTAATAGCCTTGCATTACCGCGTGATAACGGCGATCTTCAAGCAAGAAGGCATCGTGGCCATGCGGCGCATCAATTTCCGAATACGTAACCGGTAATTTATTCTTCAACAAGGCCTGAACGATTTCGCGCGAACGCGAAGGGGGGAAACGCCAATCGGTTGTAAACGACACCAATAAAAATTTGGCACATGCATTAGATAACGCTTTGGCCAAATCACCATTGTGATAGCGAGCCGGATCGAAGTAGTCGAGCGCACGCGTAATTAACAAATACGTGTTGGCATCGAAGTACTTAGAGAATTTCTCGCCTTGATAGCGCAGATACGACTCGACCTCGAACTCTACATCGTAACCATAGTGGAACTCGCCATTTTCAGCCGGAGCGCGCTGGGTACGACCAAACTTTGCCGCCATATCGTCATCAGACAAATAAGTGATATGCCCCACCATTCGGGCAAGTGCCAAGCCTCGCCTGGGCACCGTATTGTGGGCGTAATAGTCGCCCCCATGAAAATCTGGGTCGGTAATAATGGCGCGGCGAGCCACTTCGTTAAAGCCGATATTCTGGGCCGACAGCCGCGGCGTGCTGGCAATAACAATACAGTTTTCCACGCGATCGGGGCAGGTAATAGCCCACCCCAGCGCCTGCATACCGCCTAAAGACCCGCCCATCACGGCAGCGAACTTGCGAATTCCGAAATAATCAGCCAGACGCGCCTGCGCATGTACCCAATCTTTTACTGTCAGCATGGGGAACGCGGCGCCCCAAGGTTTGCCTGTATCTGGGTTAATACTGGCAGGCCCGGTTGAACCGAAGCACGAGCCAATATTATTAACACCGATTACGAAAAACCGATTGGTGTCTAGCGCTTTACCTGGCCCAACCATGTTGTCCCACCAGCCAATGTCTTTCGGATTATCGGCAGAAATACCTGCAACATGATGCGATGCATTCAATGCATGACAAACCAGCACTGCGTTGCTGCGATCATTATTCAGCGTGCCATAGGTTTCTACTGCCAATGTGTACTGCGGCAACGTCTGGCCACTGGCAAGCGCCAGCGGTTCATCGAAACTGATGTATTCGGGGGAGACAATGCCTACAGACCCTGGAGGAAGTGGCGCGGCGTTGGATTGAGTATGGGTATTTTCAGTTAATTGGGTCATATAGGGACCTCTTTAGCTGGATTTATCGCGCGCCCGCAAGCAGATCAAGCAAATCGGCGCTGAAAACGGTTTTTTCGATTCTAACACTACCTTTAAAAGTAACAGAAACCCGCATTTTACGATCGAGCTAAAAATTGATACATTACAGATAAAATAAACATTTTCAAACAACTTATAACAAAAACTTTCCATGCCTAAAGAACCCAACTTCCAACTTCACACAGAAACAAGCAAGTCGCCTCTAACGCCCCGTCAAACACAATGTCTTTATTGGGCCAGTTATGGCAAAACAAGTTGGGAAATCAGCCGGATTCTTACAATTTCAGAAAGTACTGTGAACTACCACATTAGGGAAGCCTATGCCCGGTTGGATACCAACGGGCGTCAATCTGCCCTGGCTAAGGCCTTAAGCGCAGGTTATTTACCCCGCAACGAATAATCCCGCACTTTCAAAACGCCACGCCGGCGAAAAACTCGTTAGCCTGACTTTCTGGAAAATGAGACTGTGGCGCAACAACAATGGCCTCGAGCAGGTAGTTTGGCGTAACCCAAACTTTGGCAGAAAGTTGCACATCGCCAGTCGTGCCTTGCCCCTGCACGACAAAGGGTTCGCCCATGGCGGGCAACGGCTGAGGCAGGGATTGATTGAAATTACTGTAAAACGAAGACACTACAGCCTCATAAAGCGCTTTCCGGCCGTCAGGGTCGTTTTGAAACCCCTTGCCAAGTGGTGCGTACCCAACAGCAAAAATGGCGTTCTTCACTGTTGTACCCGTCATCGACAAGACAAGCGTTTCACCATTGAAAATAAAACGCTTTTCGTCAACTTTGGGCTTATCGGGAAAAATGGCCTTCACGCCGGTATCCGAGACATTTACTTCTCGCCAGTTATATTCGGGCGAGCAAGCGGCCAGAACACCCAATGCAAACAGCGCACATAAAATTCGCAAAAACACTACACTTTCCCCTAAGATTACAAACTTAACTTCAATCGCTTGCCAGCCAGCGCTTACAACCGACACCATTCAAATGACTCGGGTAAAATCCGCGGCTAACAAACAGAATACGTAACAGTTCACATGTCACCAAGCTCAGAACGAAATGCCTTGTTGCGCCCGCATACCGAAATCCTGACGCAAATTCTCCGCGGTATCGAAAAAGAGGGGTTGCGTGTTGACGAGCAAGGAAAACTGGCGCTTACGCCCCATCCATCTGAGCTGGGCAGCGCACTGACACACCCGAAAATTACCACTGATTACGCAGAGGCACTGCTGGAACTTATTACCCAGACGCATGCAAATGTGGCGTCGCTGCGCGAAGAACTGTGCAACGTTCATCGCTTTGTGGCCGGCAAACTTCAGCACGAGCTAATCTGGAATCAGTCTATGCCCCCGTTGCTGCCGCCTGAACCAGAGATTCCTATAGCCTGGTATGGCCCATCGAACACAGGCATGCTTAAGCACGTGTATCGCCGTGGCTTGGCAGAACGTTATGGCAAATCTATGCAATGCATTGCCGGCGTGCACTACAACTTCTCTTTGCCCGATGCGGTGTGGAGTGTACTAAATACCGACGGTCACGGCATTGAAGAGGTCCGTTCACGCGGCTATCTGGCACTTATCCGTAACTTCACACGTTATTCGTGGTTGCTTATGTACCTGTTTGGTGCCTCGCCAGCTGTGTCGGAAAATTTTCTGTTGAACCGTGCGCACCAGCTTGAGCGTTTCGATGCCGACACGTTCTACTTGCCGCATGCCACCAGCTTGCGAATGAGCGACCTGGGCTACAACAACAAAGCGCAATCAGAACTTGAACTTTGCTATAACGACATAGAAACCTTTCTAAAGCGCATGCACGATGCGGTTACAACCCCGTGGCCGCCCTACCAGGCAATCGGAACCCATCGCGATGACCAATGGATTCAACTCAATACCAATCTATTACAGATAGAAAATGAATACTATTCCAGCATCCGACCCAAACGTGCGGTTGAACGTGGTGAACGGCCCTCTGCCGCACTTGCTGCCCGAGGCGTGCAATACATAGAGGTGCGTTGCCTGGATATCGACCCCGAATGCCCCATTGGTATCAGTGCGCAAACCTGTGCATTTATGGACACTTTCCTGCTGTTTTGTGCAACAGAAGAAAGCCCTATGTTCCCAAACAATGGGTTTTGCCGAGACAGTAGCAACAACTTTTCTGTTGTGGCCAAACGAGGGCGCGAACCGGGTTTGCAGCTTATCCGGCAAAACAAACCCGTAGCCCTGTCGGCCTGGGGCGACGAACTTTTGGAACGCATGGCACCCTATGCAGATATGCTTGATCAAGCCTACCAAACCACCCTTCATACCGAAGGCTTGCAAGCGCAGAAGCTAAAACTGCAAGACACAAACGAAACGCCATCAGGCCGCCTGCTACAAGCGCTTAAGAAATCGGGCCAGTCTTTGCATGATTTCACACTTGCCCAAAGCCGTCAGCATCACGAAACATTAACGCGCACCCCGCTGTCGCCTACTGTACAAGCGGAATTCGAGCGCCTCACCGCGCAATCGTTAGTCGACCAAATCAACATTGAAAAAAGTGATTGCGAATCGTTCGAAAATTATGTTGCGCGCTACCATGCTGCGTTGAAACCGCCGGTTGTTGTCTGGGCCTTACCGACAGAATAACGGTTACAACAGGCTTACCGCATAAACCTGCGTGAAACCAACCCACCCAGCGTGTAAGATAAGGGCTAACACTTATTACGTGGCCAACGCCCGGCCCTGCTACTTTCAGGAGATCGCGTCATGACACATCCAAACAGCTTCGATGCCAAACAAACCCTTAAGGTAGGCAACGATGCCTACGAAATTTATCGGCTAGATGCCGTTAAGGGAAATGGCCTTGATGTTGCCAGCCTGCCCTACAGCCTGAAAATTCTGCTGGAAAACTTATTGCGTACGGAAAATGGCACCGACGTTACAGCAGATGACATTCGCGCACTAGCAGGATGGGATGAAAGCGCAGAGCCAAATCGGGAAATTGCCTTCACGCCTGCGCGGGTTGTATTGCAAGACTTCACCGGCGTACCAGCAGTTGTAGATCTGGCCACCATGCGCGAAGCAGTAAAAGGGCTAGGCGGCGATCCAACAAAAATCAACCCGCTTGCACCAGTAGAGCTGGTTATCGACCACTCGGTTATTGTCGATGTGTTCGGGCAAAAAACCGCGTTCGAGCAGAACGTTGACATTGAATACAAGCGCAACCTCGAGCGCTACCAGTTTCTGCGCTGGGGGCAAAATGCATTTAAGAACTTTAAGGTTGTGCCCCCCGGAACGGGCATCGTTCATCAAGTAAACCTCGAACATTTATCCCGTGTGGTCTTTACCAAAGACGAAAACGGTGCCAAGCAAGCTTATCCCGATACCTGTGTCGGCACAGACTCGCATACGCCTATGGTAAACGGCCTGGGCATTGTCGCCTGGGGTGTAGGCGGTATCGAGGCGGAAGCCGCCATGTTGGGCCAACCCATTTCCATGCTTATCCCGCGCGTTGTGGGTTTTAAACTTACCGGCTCGCTACCAGAAGGCACCACTGCCACCGATTTAGTGCTTACTATTACCGAAATGCTGCGCAAACATCGCGTGGTAGGCAAGTTCGTCGAGTTCTATGGCCCCGGCGTTGCATCGGTTCCGCTGGCCAACCGCGCCACTATTGGCAACATGAGCCCGGAGTACGGGTCAACTGTTGCCATCTTCCCAATTGACGACGAAACGCTGCGCTACATGCGCCTTACGGGTAGAAGCGACGAACAAGTTGCATTGGTGGAAGCGTATGCAAAAGAGCAGGGGCTGTGGCACGACCCCAGCACCCATCCACGCTATTCTGAGACGCTCGAACTAGACCTTTCCACAGTGGTGCCATCTATTGCCGGGCCTAAACGCCCGCAAGACCGCATCGCCCTGACAGACTCAAAAAGCTCTTTCCGTAGTGCGCTGTCTTCCTATGTAGAACTGCCAGGCGGCAAACCCGTTGGCTACGATAAAGCAGTGGCCGAGTCATTCCCGGCGTCAGATCCACCCGCGCAAGACAGTCAAACAGCGCAAGCACCCACACCCACCGACCACACCGAACACGCCGAGGTTAACCCCTTGGCAGGGACTGTACCAGTAAAGTTTGCCGATGGCACACAGCACGAAATCAGTCATGGCGCTGTAGTCATTGCAGCCATCACCTCTTGCACCAACACCTCGAATCCTGCCGTCATGATTGCCGCGGCCCTTTTGGCCAAAAAGGCAGTTGAAAAAGGCTTGAGGCGCAAACCGTGGGTCAAAACCAGCCTGGCCCCAGGCTCTCGCGTGGTTACCGATTACTACGAACGCGCAGGCCTTACACCGTACCTGGATGAACTTGGATTCAATTTGGTGGGTTATGGCTGCACAACC